>CAZHLC010000001.1:0-5927 GCA_964532545.1 uncultured Leptospiraceae bacterium
ATGTCAGTATCAAGACCGTCGAATCCCACCGACGCAATATCAAACAGAAGTTGAGAAACTTTGGATTTAAATAGCATTCTAGCCCGCTTATCCATCTCGCGCATCTCACCTACTAGGCTCAAACACCAAAGCTCAATTTCATCTTTTTCCTTTTTGTATGGGCATGGGCCAACTCGGTCATAATCTTATATCTGAAAGCCGGGTCGGCCTTTTTCGCAAGGGCATGCTTGCGGGCCTTTTCAAGATGTTCAATGGCCTTATCATATTCGCCCAGCTCAAGGTACAGGCGGGCTACTTCATAATGTGTTTTATAGTCAGTATCATCAAGCTCAAGCAGCTTTAACAGCGAAGCCAGCTTCTGTTCTCTCTCATCTACAATCGAAGAAATATCATAGTCACTCAGAGAATTGTTAGCAGGGCTGCTACACATCATCTGGTAGCTACCCCAGATTGTCAGGGCTGCAACGATGAGAAAACCCACCAGAATTCTTTTGCCCCGGGCCTCTAATGTTTTACTTTCTATAGAATTAAAATGATCTATCGCCATATCGTTATCATCGGTGGCTTTGTTGATTTCATGAACATTTTACCGCCTGAGCAATCACTTTTTTGGGCCTGACCCATGATTCAGCGCCAGAATACAGCCCTTCTAAAAAGATGTTGACGGCAAATCGATCGGCTCTCAAATGTTGAGCATATGCTGACCACGAAAGAGTATGATGAAGGTATTGTCGTAACCCTGCAAGACACGCGCGTTGACATGGCGGTTTCACGTAAATTTCGTGATGAGCTGGGCAAGGTGCTTGAGGCCAAGCCACAACTGCTGGTTTTGAACCTGAGCGACACCGAGTATTTTGACTCTTCTGCCCTTGGCACCCTTGTTTCAATTCTGCGCGAGGCCAAATCGTATGGCGGTCAAATAAGACTGGCTAATCTGAACCAGACATTGCGTACCCTGATGAAGCTCTCAAAACTTGATGCCATGTTCAAGATCTATGACAGCGTAGAAGAAGCCCTGAAATAATTCTACATGCAAGACAACACTGTCGAAATTGAAATTCGCGGTACTTCAGTTGTTGTAAAAGTACTCAGCCACGAAGTAGATATGTACAATGTGCCCGAAATGAGAGCACAAATGGCTGATATTCTCGATGAAAAACCGGCAAAGGTGATCATCGACTTCTCACAGACCGGCCACCTTGACTCATCGGCTCTGGGGCTGCTTTTTCGTACAAAGCAGCAAATCGACGGCTATGGCGGCAAGATGATCTTAACCGGTATTCGCGAAAGCTTAGAAATGCTGATACAGGTAACCCGCTCAGATAAAGTGTTCGCCTTTGCCTCTTCTGTTGAAGAGGCTCTGGCAGATTAACGTTTCGAGAATTGAGGGGCGCGGCGTGCTTTGTGCAGGCCGTATTTCTTTCTCTCAACCATACGAGAGTCTCTAGTAAGAAAGCCGGCTTCGCGCAGTTTCTTGTGAGATTTTTCATCTACAACCTGCAGGCAGCGAGCTACTGCCAGCCTGATTGCTTCGGCCTGAGATGAAGGGCCCCCACCCCGTACATTGGCATGAACATCATAATTGCCTTCATTGCCTGTGGTAACCAGGGGCTGCTTTGTCATATGAGCCAGGGTTTTGCGGCCAAAGTACACATCGACCTCTTTCTTGTTTACCATGTATTTACCGCTGCCGTTTACCAGCTTAACTCTGGCAATGGCACGCTTGCGGCGACCGGTAAAAAGATCACCCAGCTTGCGCTCACGCTTTTGCTGTGGCGCTACATCTTTAGATAACAGCTTCTTGGCGATTTTTTCTTTGATAATCGCATCAGCCTCGTTCTTTTCAGACTGCTCACCTGCTGAAGGTGCGGCCTGAACATCGGCTGCGGCCTGTTTAACCTGTTCTTGTAAACTGCTTTCTTCTTGTGATGTATTCTCTTCTGACATTTATTATACCTTTAAAGTTGAATGGTTTCTGGCTTCTGGGCCTTGAGATCATGTTCAGCCCCGGCAAAAACGCGTACGTGGGTCAGCAGCTTCTTGCCAAGTTTGGTTTTAGGCAGCATGCCCTTGATCGCCTCAAGCATGATTTTTTCTGGCGCCATGGCCATTTGATCTTTCATCTTACGGCGCTTCAAGCCACCAATATGACCGCTGTGCCAGATATATTCTTTCTGATCAATTTTGTTACCGGTAATTTTTGCCTGCTCGGCGTTGATGATCACGACGCGGTCGCCCATCAATACACCAGGGCGGTAATCAACCTTGTGCTTGCCAAGCAACCTGGTAACAACTTTTGAAGCCAGGCGACCAAGCACCTGGTCTTTGGCGTCGATTAATACCCAGTCGTTTTTCGCCTGGGGAAATGTACTCTTTTGACCGTATAAAACATCCATGATGACCTCAGTAGAGCAGCCACAATTAGCATTTGACATGGCGTGTCAAACAATTCTTGCATCATAAGATGAAACGTAGACTGCCCTTTCTGTTAGTTTTCAGCCTGCTCTGGCACTGTGGTGAAGATACCCCGAACAAGCAGACTTCAAGCGAAAAAATTCCGTCAACTGCCACGGTCACCTTCGATGGCCTGAAAGTACGAATGGGCCCCAACACACTTTCGTCTGAAATTGGCCGCCTTTCTGAAAACACCAGGGTAGATATTCTAACCCGCTCAGTAGAAGAAGTAAAAATCGGTAAGATGCAGGCCCACTGGTACCAGATTAAGACCGAAAGCGGCCTAAAAGGCTGGGTCTATGGTGCCTATCTCTCGATTGCCCCGGGTGCGAAAGAGGCCCAAGAGGCAGACCGCCAGAAAAAAGAGAAAAAGTTACGCGATATGCTTTTGGGGCGCTGGTACGCCACCAATAAATCAGGCAGTCTGAAAACACTGTTTGTAACTTTTTTCAGTAATGATATTTTTGAAATGGGTTTTCGTAAACAGGTTTACACCATTGGCGAATACACGCTGCGTTTTAAAGGCAACCGGGTCTACATCGACCTGGTCGATGTAAAAAAACCCCAGGTTACTGAGCTCTACGGTGAACTCAGGGGTGCCACCTTCTCTGTCAGGGGGCTCTACCGTAATTCTGAATACACCTTTACCCTGACAGATAAGGGTGCCAAAAGCTATAATCGCAGCCGGCACAACCGCCTAGCCAAAAAGCTGAATAAAAAACTGCAGGCCAAAGAAAAAAAAGAAGACGAGTAATCGATGGCAGAGGCTGGCTCAGTACGAATTGGCCGCCTTCTGGCCAGGCTGGGTCTCTGCAGTGGCCGCGCTGCCCACGATTTTATTCGCGAAAACGATGTGCGTTACCAGAACAAGCGCATCGTTGATATCAACTTCAAGTTTGCGGCCCATGATGAAGGTAACATCTCTGTCAACGGCAAAGTATATCCCCTGAAAGAACCTTATCGTATACTGTTGCTGCATAAGCCAGTGGGCTACGTCTGTTCACATAAAGAGCGTAAAAGAGAGAAATCAATTTTCAGATTATTGCCGGCTGAATTTAAGCGTTACTTTTTTGCCGGTCGACTCGATGTCGACTCAAGAGGGCTGGTGGTGCTCTCAAACGACGGTGATTTGATCTATGATCTTACCCACCCCTCACGGGGTGTAAAAAAGGTCTACCAGGTGAAACTTAAGCGCCCCCTGGGTGAAGATGAAAAACGCCGTGCTCTTAAAGGGCTGCGCGATCGCGGTGAATTTCTAAAAATAGATGAACTGAAAACACTCAGGCCGGCAAACTACCAGGTGATACTCTCACATGGCAAAAAAAGAGAAATACGCCGCATCTTTGCACGCCTTGGCAATGATGTGCTTGAACTGAAACGGGTTTCTCTGGGCCCCTATCGCCTGAATGATCTGCCTGAAGGCCAGTGGCTTGAAGCTTCTAGAATAGCATTAAAGACTGGGGCAAATTCTTAAGCATCTCTTTAAACTCATCTTGATGCAGCATAAAATAGGCAGCCAGGCTGTTTTGAAACATATGAACAATGATGCAGAGATAAATACTCTTTTTGCGTATGGCAATCAAAGATAAGTAAATGGCCAGGGCAAAAATGGGAATTGTGGCCAGGGCCCCTGATTGAATATGCATTAAGGCAAACAGACCACTGCTTACCAGCACCGCCAGAGCATTAAAAACAAGTTCACGGTATTTACCCATGTTCTCGGGCAGCAGACTGGGCAGAATAAAACCCCGAAAAATTATTTCTTCGTATATGGGGGCTAAAACAGCCACTGTGAAATAGAATACCAGCGCCTGATCTTTGAGAGTCTGTTTATTGAGTTCTTCAAACTGTTTGATTTCATCGATGCCAATAAATCTAAAAATCAGGCCAACAACAATGTAAACGCCCCACAAACCAAGCAGGGCCAGTGCAGCCTGGCCCAGCAGGTTAATGGGTTTTATGGGCTCACGCCAGAAAGCGAACACCTTCATTTTTAACCTGGTTACAAAGAAAACAAACAGGCTGAGCGAACTGAGGGCCTGCACCAGCACAATGGCAAATAAATGCCAGGCCGAATAGTCTTTCATCTCTTCGGGCAGAAAACCTGAGGTGCTGAGAACCAGCTGACCAAGGGTAATAAGAACTAAAGAACCCAGAAAGAAGCCAGCCGCCAGACCATAGTAATGAATCAGACTACGGCTGGGTGCGAGTTCGGCGACGATTTCTTCTTTCAATGATTCTCAGCCCGGTAAACCCGGTCAACGGTGGTGGTAATACCACCGCGTACATTGTAAACGGCCTCAACCCGCAGATATGCAGGGGCCGCTGCTTCAATGATATCGTCGCAGACCCGGTTTACCACATTTTCGTGAAAGATGCCCTTATCTCGATACCAGAAAAAGTATTCTTTGAGAGATTTCAGCTCAAGACAAACGTCGCCTGGCTCATATTCAATGAGCACGCTACCAAAATCTGGCAGGCCAGTCTTGGGGCAAACCGCCGTAAATTCAGGAAACTCGAGCTTCACCCGGTAGCTGCGATCAGCATAAATGTTTTCAAAAGTTTCAATGGCCGGGCTTTCGAGATTGCGAATGTGATTCTGCCGGCCTTCATAAGTACTTACGTCTGAATTAATCATTGTGAACCTGAAAAAATAAGTTTCACAAGAAGATAGCAGTTTTTACAGGGGTTGGCCAGTTTCTATGGCCACAGGGTGGTTCTTTGGCTACTTTATAACAGCATGTCTGAAGTTGCGCAAGATTATACCAAAATGCTCAACGATGGGCTTGATAAACTTTTAGATATTTCTCAAAAGTACACTTCGCGTTCGCAGCGCTCGACCATAAAGAAGGCCTTTCATCTGGCCAACGACGCCCATAAGTTTCAGAAACGTCTCTCTGGCGAACCCTATGTTTCTCACCCCCTGGCCGTGGCTACGATTCTGGCCGACCTGGGCCTCGATTATGAGGTGATTTGTGCCGCCCTGCTGCACGACGTTATTGAAGACACCAATGTTTCTAAAAGCTATCTCGAAGAAGATTTTGGCTCACGTATTACTCACCTGGTAGATGGTGTTACCAAAATCTCGGTATTAAAAAACCAGTCAGCAGCCACCCAGCAGGCAGAGAACATTCGTAAGATGATTCTGGCCACCGTAAAAGACCCCCGGGTGATTCTTATCAAACTGGCAGACAAACTGCACAATATGCGTACCCTTGGTTTTCATAACGATGTCAAAGCCAAACGTATTTCAAATGAGGTGCTCGATGTCTATGCCCCGCTGGCAGGCCGCCTCGGTATCTATAAAATCAAGGCAGAGCTTGAAGATCTGGCCTTCTACCACCTTGAGCAAGATGCCTATGCTGCCATTAAATCGAACATATCTGAAAAAAAATTGCGCCGCGAAGAACGAATCAAGGACATCAGTGCCATATTAAAAACTCATCTAAAAGATAATAAGATCAAAGCGATCA
>CAZHLC010000001.1:5937-24759 GCA_964532545.1 uncultured Leptospiraceae bacterium
ACGACGGAGAGATCAGCTACCACGACGTCCACTTCAACGCGATCATGGAAGGGCGCACTAAGCACTTTTATTCAATCTACCGCAAAATGCAGACCCGCCATAAATCGTTTTCAGAAATATATGACCTTACGGGCATAAGGCTGCTGGTAAAAGACAAGCAGGCCTGTTATGCAGCCATTGGCATTGTACACTCTTTATGGAACCCCCTGCCTGGCCGATTCAAAGACTATATTTCAGTGCCTAAATCGAACGGCTACCAATCGCTTCATACTTCAGTAATCGGGCCCGATGGCCGCCCCCTTGAAATTCAAATTCGCACCCATAAAATGCATGAGATTGCAGAGTTTGGTATCGCTGCTCACTGGCATTACAAAGAAGCCGATGGGGCAAATATCAAACTCTTTGACAGCCTTGCAGACATTGAACGCGAAGACGCCTCACTCTTTATGGAAGAGTTAAAGGTAAACCTGGTAGATGATGAGGTTTATGTTTTTACCCCCAAGGGCGATATCATCTCAATGCCCCGGGGCTCATCGGTACTCGACTTTGCCTTTCGTATTCATACTGAGCTGGGGCTGAAATGCGCCGGCGCCAAGATTGCAGATCGCCTGGTATCAATACGAACCCATGTTAAAAGCGGCGATCAGGTGCAGATTATCACCAACGCTTCAGTTAAACCTTCACTTAACTGGTTAAAATTTCTGAAAACCTCTCATGCCAGGGCCAAATTGCGTAACTGGTTCAGAAGACAAGAGGTCGATTTTATTCCCACTGAGAGTGGCAAGCAACCCAAACAGACTGCCGAGGCCACCCCTGAGAAAGACCACCATCACCCCCGCCTGTTGAAGCCCCGGGCCCGCGCCCACCCCACTGTTGAGTGGGAAGGTCAGACCGACCTTGCAACGAAATTTGCAAAATGCTGTGCCCCGCTGCCTGGCGATAAAATCAAGGGCTTCATCACCAAAGGCGAGGGGAGTTCAATGCACAAGGCTGAATGCCCCTCGCTGAAATCATTAGAAAACAATGAGGCGACCCGCGACCGGGTTATCGTCTTACGGTGGAGCGGTATTTACGACCCCTTCTCTGTTCATATCATGATCATTGGCGAAGACCGGGCCCAGCTTTATCTCGATATGGTAGCCGCCCTGACCCACGCCGGCGCCAACATCATATCAGCATCGGCCCGTACCTACCCTAACAACCGCATTGAAAATATATTCACCGTAGAAATTGATTCGCTGGTTCATCTCGAAGACATATTGAGCCGGTTGAAAAAAATTAACGGAATCATCGACGCACAGCGGGTATTGAACCAGCGCAAGCAGGCCTCAGCCGACTGATTTTGCCCCATTTTTCTCAAAAAAAGGGTTGTCTTATTAGTTATTGAATTGGTATTTGTTGTCTGCTAGATGGGGCCACCGGGTTCTGCCTGGTATACATAAAAAGAATGAAAATCAGTACTAAATGGGAATTCGACGAGCTAGATGCGACTGGTGCGCAACTCAATCACCTGTTATTAGAGTTAGAAACTCCGCCTGATACCGCAGACCAGCACAGACAGCCGCTGGTTGTTGTACTGGCTCTTGATAAAAGCTGGTCAATGAAGGGTGAAAAGCTCGACGCCCTGCTAACTGCTTCTTCATACTTTATAAACTGGCTCACCCGGCATGATTACGTAGCCGTAGTTGCCTATGCTGCCGAAGTGCAGATTGTGCAATCGATGGTGAAGCTTACTGAAAAGAAATCAATTGTAAACCGTCTTAAAAGTATTCAGCTCGGCACCGCGACCAACCTCAGCGGTGGCTGGCTGCAGGCACTTAAAATCGCCCAGGCTGCCCCGGTGCAGAATGCCGTTAAACGGGTTATTCTTCTAACTGACGGCCTGGCAACCATGGGCATTCAAGATGACCAGCAGCTGTTTGAGATTGCCCAGAAGCATGTAGGCGAAGGCATCAGCACCACGACCATTGGTTTTGGCAGCGACTTTAATGAGGCCTCGCTGCAGGCCATTGCCAAGGCCGGCGGTGGAAACTTCTACTTCGTAGATTCACCCGAAAAGATGTCAGACATATTTTTTCGCGAATTTGGTACCATTGGCAGCCTCTACGCTCAGGCCGCAGAAGTAAAAATCACCCTGCCCCCAAATTATCGTTTTCTTGAGCTGCTTGATGAGCTTGCCTACGATGCTAATGATAATTCAGTAAAGATTCAACTGGGCGATCTGCGCTCAGATGATGTGCGAAACCTGGTGCTTGCAGTAGAGGTGACACCAGAAAAAGACTCAATTGAACCACTGAATGTTCAGGTTGATTACTATAAAGTCGCTTCAGAAATGAAGTCAGAAAGTGAAAGCATGCAGGTTCCCCTGAAAATAGGTAAAAAACCAGCAGAAGCTACAGATGATGTGGCATTGCAGATTCTCATTTCATGGGCCGGCAAAACCATGATTGATGCCTCTAAGATGGCTGAAAATGACATTGATGGTGCTATTGAAATTCTTGATAACATGATTCTTCGCCTGAAAGAAAACATAAAGCTGGCGGCCAGAGTTCTTCAACCTCTGGCCGAGCGCCTTGAGGCCATGCAGAAACACCTGCGCGAAGATTCAATTCTCGCCCGCAAACAGTTAATGGCCTCAGGTGTTGATATCTACTCTGAAAATACTGACTTGCGCCTGCCACGTAATATCGAAATGCACGATAAAATTTTCGAATTCAACTGGAGCGGTGAGCTAGACATGTATAACAGCCCCGACCTGAAGCAGGTTATTAAGAACAAAATCAGTGATGGTTACCGTTTTATTATTCTTGATCTTTCTGAAACACCATTTATTGATTCATCGGCCATAGGTACCCTGATACAGATTTCAAACTGGTTAAACCGTCGAAATGGGCAGCTGGTGGTCACGAACCTTTCAAGCACCCTTGAGAAACTGTTTAAACTTACTCATCTCGACACCTATCTACCCGTAGCCGAGTCAGTCACCGGTGCAAGAATGATAATTGAATCACGCCAGACGGGCACGTAGTTTCAGATACGGCCCACCGTCAGTCACCTTTACCCATTCTTTGTAGCCCTTGCCGCACATGCCGAGACCACCGATTTCTATGTTATCTGAAACCATCGAGATTGACTTCAGAATGTCTGGTACATAACCTGTGACAATTACCGGGGTGAACATTTCGCCGGTGCGCTTACCATTTTTGATACGCTCAGCAGAAAGAGCTTCAAGCTGAATACCCCAGCTTTTGGGGTCTTCCATACCGTTGGTGGCCCGCTCAACCAGATAACCATCTTCAATTGAGGCGATCATTTGCTCAAGAGTATCTGAGCCGGGCATAAAGTAGGTATTGGTCATGCGGGTATAAATCTTATGATCATAAGATTCACGGCGCCCGTTGGGTGAGCGCTCAACTTCTAATACTGAAGCTGAACGGTGGTCTGTCATCGGCTGGTTCAGAATGCCCTTCTCAACGATGCGGGTCGTTGAGGCCAGCTGCCCTTCATGATCAAAGAAATAACTGGCGGCGGCATTTTCAAGAGCCGGTGAATCATAGAGATTAACTTTTTCTGAAGCCACAGCCTCGTTCATATACTCACTGCCGCGGGCCCGGTTTTTTACCATGGTATCAGCTTCGGTTCCGTGGCCAAAGGCCTCGTGGGCCAGAATACCCGAAAGCGAAGGCGAAAAAATGCAATCATACATACCGGGTTTCAGCCTGGGGGCGCTTAACAGTTTCTTACCATCGGCCACCATCTTTTTTATTAAACCTTCTGGGGGCTGCATATGCTCCCACCCGCCCTGCAGGGCATAGCCATCGTAGATCTGGCTGCTGTTGCCATCTTTATCACGCAGCACCGCCACAAAGATAGCCTCGAACCGCGAAAGCTGCTGGCTTAAACGTTTATTGGCACTGACGTAAACCTCATCATTGCTCACCTGCTTGAAGCGCACCTGTGCTGTGACCACGGCATCATCAGCCTGCTTTATGTTCTCAACCATTTTGCGGGCAAAAGATATCTTTTCTTTAAGTTCAAGCTCTTGACCAATAACTGGTTCGAACTTTTTGTTAAGCTTTTCTTCTTCTAAGAGAGACAGTTCGCGGCCCTGAAGCTCAGAGTCATTGATACTCTTCTGCAGGCCATTAGCAAGTTTCTGTAGGTCTGCTTTGCGTGCAATGGCACTTGAAGCTTCATAAAACAGGCCGTCTTTAACAACCGAAAGAACAATACCTCTTCTGCTGGGTACAGGTTCAGCCATTGTCTGCTTGAGGTTTGCAGAGACAATGCTGCCACCGGTCTGCTGCAGAAGCGCCCGGGCAAAACCATACTTGCTGTGCAGAGGCTCGACAACTTCTGCAATCTCTTCAGGTGAAATCATACCATGACAACATAATCATATCGGGCCCATTGGCAATTGTTTTTGCCACGATCGCTGAATCAAATTATGATTTACAGGGTGTTTTTGCAATAAAGTTGTGAAGTATGGCTGAAAGTTCTTTTGATATGGTTTCGCAGATTAACATGCAAGAGCTCACCAATGCGGTCGACCAGACAAAACGCGAAATAGCCAACCGTTTTGATTTTAAAGGCACTAAAGTCAGCATTGAGCTGGGCAAAGAAGAACTTACCCTGGTGGCTGATGACGAGGGCAAGATGAACCAGCTGAAAGATGTATTTCACAGTAAACTTTTCAAACGCGGCATTGCCCTCAAGGCTGTTAAATATGGCACCCCAGAGCAGGCCTCAGGCGGGCTGGTACGTGAAAAAGCCACCTTTGTTAATGGTATACCTAAAGACATATGCAAAGATATCAATAAGATGATCAAAGACAGCAAGCTGAAAGTCAAGGCCCAGACTCTTGATGAAAAAATCAGAGTTTCAGGCAAATCAAAAGATGACCTGCAGAAAGTTATGGCCCTGGTCAAAGAAAAAGACCTCGAAGTGCCCATTCAATTTAATAACTATAAATAATATCAGACGTTGCTTTCAGCTGCCTGATTCACACTCTGCCTGAGAAAGGCATCAATAAAACTGTCAAAGTTACCATCCATCACGGCCTGAGTGTTGCTGGTCTCATGGTTGGTACGTAAGTCTTTTACCATATTGTAGGGGTGAAAAACATATGAGCGTATCTGGTTACCCCATGAGATGTCTTTGCGCTCACCGGCTTTCGCATCAATTTCACGCTGCTTTTCTTCTTGCGCAAGCTCATACAGGCGGGCTTTGAGTATTTTCATTGCGGTTGCCCGGTTTTTCATCTGGCTGCGTTCGTTCTGGCATGAAACCACAATACCCGTGGGATGATGGGTTATTCTAACTGCAGAGTCAGTTTTATTAACGTGCTGACCACCGGCCCCACTGGCCCGGTAGGTATCAATTCGTATGTCTTTCTCATTAACTTCAATATCAATGTCTTCAGGCAGCTCTGGGCTGATATGCACTGAGGCAAATGATGTATGGCGCTTTTTGTTTGAATCAAAGGGTGAAATGCGTACCAGTCGGTGCACCCCGTTTTCAGCCTTTAAAAAACCATAAACGTTGGTGCCCTTGATCAACAGGGTTACATTCTTAACACCGGCCTCATCGCCTTCTTGATAATCTATTATATCGACTTTATACCCTTTTTTCTCGGCCCAGCGAGCGTAGGCCCGGTAAAGCATATCAGCCCAGTCATGTGACTCGGTGCCACCAGCCCCGGGGTGAATATTTAGAAAGGCATTACGAAAATCATCTGGCCCGTTAAGAAGGCTTTCGAGATCGAGTTTCTCGTAATCTATTTTCAGGGTCTCGAACTGGGCCCCAAGGTCTGCGGCCAGCTTTTCTTCGTTTTCAAGCAGAGCAATTTCAATGTATTCAGCAAGATCAGTCGATTTTTTCACTAACTCTTGCCAACTAGACAATTTTCGTTCGAGGGCAGCCAAACGGGTCTGCATCTCGGTTACTTTGTCTAATTTGTCTTTATTTTCCCACAAAGAGGGGTCTTCAAGTGATTTGCGAAGATTCTCGGCCTCGGCCTCAACATTGGGCAGATTGAGAGCTTCATAGCGCTGGTTGACAATTTTTTGAAACTCTTCAAATTCGCTCTGTAATTCTTTTAAAGAGGCCATGATTGTGAACAAGTTAATAAATTCATGTGCCTTGTAAAACCCTAACCCACACAAATAACCATTTTTTGGCCCTTAAAATGGCAAAAGCGAATTATATTATAGCCAAATGAAGGGTGCAAAGGCCATAGTTATAATCTGCCTGGTATTCTGTTTTGCCGGGCAGCTATTCCCTGAAAAGATTCGCCTCAAAGACGGTGGGGTTGTCAGGGGCAAGGTTGTCAGTGAAAACGCTTCTGAAATTGTAATCGCTAATGAGTATGGTAATATCACCATTGAAAAGAAGAACATAGCAAAGCGTATCAGAGAGAAATCAGACATTCCCTCATTCAAGAATTCAAGTTATTCTTTTAAAAAAAGATCATGGCCCAAATATGCTGTTCTTGGTACCGCCATGGTGGGGGTAGGCACGACAGCTTTTCTAGCTGATGCTGGTTATGCACTTCTATCAGCCGGGGGCTTCACCCTGGTAGCTGGTGGCTTTGCAGCCCTTGATTACTTTCGTTATGGCAGGGTGCCCAAAAGAATCAGACGGCGCTTTGGTTACTCACCCTCACCTCTGTATATGCCTGCGATGCCCCTGGCTACCACCAATTCAGAGTGGCAGCAGTTTCACCAGCAGGGCCAGAGCCGCTTTAACCTGGCTTACACGGCCCGCTTCAATTAAAGCGCTTCAATTGTGTTATAGATATCGGCCAGACCGGTTTTTTTCAACGATGAATAGTAGAAGGCGTGGTTTGTAGGGTGTTTTCGTTTTTTCAAGGCCTGCACTTCAGATTGTTTTAATTTATCGAGTTTGGTATAAACCAGGTTCAGGGGCCGACCCACTTCTAAAAACAGCTCGATAATATACTTCTCTTCAGCAGCCAGACTGCGGCGCGAATCGATGGTGAGCATTCCCATGGTGACTAAATCTGTATGCTGCAGACAACCAGAGATAATATCAGAGAGAGTATCACGCTCTTTTTTTGAGATTTTGGCAAAACCATAGCCGGGTAGATCAGTTAAAAATACATTTTCGCGTTCATAAACATGCAGCAGCCGGGTGCTGCCCGGGGTTGCCGAAGTTTTCACCAGTCGACTGTTATGAATCAGTAGAGAAAGCAGCGTACTTTTGCCACTGTTAGAACGGCCCATAAAGAGAACGTGTTTTTTGGTTCGGGGAAGTTTAGCCGGGTTGGCAAAGGCGCCTACGTAATCTACGGGCTTGATCTTTTCTTTATTCATATCTGTTTATCATGGCCACCGGCGTCGGGCGCTCACCTGTCTTTTTAAACTGCTGATAATCAGCAATGATCTGGGCATGGTCAAAGGCCAGCGGCTGGGGAAGTTTATCTACAGAATACAATTCGGCAGCGCCAGCATCATCACCGGCCTTGAGTTGGCCCGCTGCTTTGGCAATGTAAACCACACTGAGATTGTGCTGTCGCACATCGCGTGAAGGGTGAGAGTATACATAAAGCAGATCGGTAAGGGTGACCTGCAGAGAAGTTTCTTCAAGGGCTTCACGAATGGCCGCTTTTTCAAGCAGCTCACCCTCATCAACAAAGCCACCTGGCAGGGCCCAGCCCCGGGGCTCGTTTTTTCGCTCAATGAGAACAATCTTGTCTTCAAGCTCGATAATCACATCAACCGTGGGGGTGGGATTCTTATACATAGCCCGAAAAGAAGAAGCTCGCCTGTCAGGTCAAACCATTGTTTTGTCTTTGACAACGGGCTCTTTCACAGTCAAGCTGCACCATGTCACAGAAGTTCAACTGGGCCCGGGCTTTGCGTATCATCGGCCTGCTCACCGTAAGCGCCTTTGCTATTACCTTTGCCATCGTGTGGGCCATCAGATTGGCCTCGCAGATTGATGATGACCAGCCCCTCAATCTCTATAAAGAGCCAAAGCAGATTCGCACCAGATCAAGATCTGGCTCTTACATGAAGCTGCAGAATGTTAAGTTTCGCATGACCAAACAGGTGAGCATGAATGTAAAAAGTCTGGTGGCCGAAGCCCTGCCCGTAGATAAAAAAATTGTAAACTTCGACGATGTAAATTCATTCGCTATTGATATTTTTCAGGGCCACGTAATCATTGAACCCCGGGTGATGGAATATATTTTTAACAACGTAGTCTTTAATTACGAAGGGGCCCCCCTCAAAGAAACCCGCATAAGCTTTATCGAAGTTGAAAAAGATGGTAAGAAAGTGCAGCGGGTACGCAGCACTGGCAAAATGAATCTGGGGGTCTGGTTGCCCTTTGAAATGATCGGCGAGCTTAAGCTTGATAAAAAGCGGGTCTTACTTTATCTTGAGGCAGAAAAAATTACTTCGCTGGGTAACCCGTATACCAAATCTCTATTGGCCGCGGTGGGCCTCAATATGCAGAAACTCATTAAGGTACCGAAAAACAGGGGCCTTGTATTAAAAGACAACCGCATAATTATACAACCTTTCAGAATATTTCCGCCGCCGCGCATCGGTGGTTATCTCAGTCGTCTGAAAATAGCTGATGGCAAACTGCATCTCTTCTTCGAGAATTCTTTTAAGGTTGATTTTCCGCCCTTACCTACCCGGGCCTCTAATTACATATTTCTTTATCAGGGTGATGTAAAATTTGGCAAGCTGCTGATGGTCGATGCCCGCATGCAGATGGTTGACCCCGACCCCAAAGACCCCCTCGATTTTTATTTAAAAGGCTACTTTAAACCACTGACCCGTGGCAAATCGATTATCAAGGCAGATAAATCAGTGGTGGCCTACGTGCCTGACTACAGCGATATCTAATCAGTCTAAGGGTAGAACCTTGAGAACTTTTGAGGTCTGAATCTTTTTCTGACCCTTGGTTGTCAGCAGATAGTGGTAGTCGCCCACCTGGCGCCATTTTGCACCCACAACCTTTTTGCCCGCTACAGTGGTAATCTGGGTAAGCTGGCCGTACTTAGCCTTAAGCTCAGCCAGAGTCATGGCTTTCTTTTCTTTTTTGGTGGGTTTAGCTTTTTCGGGCTGGGTTTCTTTTTTCTTTTTTACAGCAACCCTGGTGAGCTCGGCCACAACCTCATCAGGTACGTTAACAACGGCCGGTTGGCCAGTGGGTTCAGTTTCATTCTCTGAGGCCTGCTCAACGGCGGCAACCTGTATGGGCTGAATTTTAATCGTGTCAAAACGACTGAGCTGTTCTTGATCTTTCTTTGAAACCTTTTTGATCTTTGAAAAACCCTTTTTAGATATTTTAATTTCTTTACCTTTGGTAATCAGCTTCTCTGTTTTTGCTTTGGCCGTTTTAACTCTGACCTTGCCACGCAACATTTTTATCGTTGTCTGCTTTTTCTTGTTTAGACTGATTTGAAAAGCCGTACCCCGAATACCCGCAACCGCTGTGGGGGTTTTCACCTGGTATTCGGCAGACTGAGGTATGACCTTACTGAAAGAAGACCCACGTGTCTGGCTGAGTTTGATCACCGGTTTGGTTTTTTTTACCAGTTCATCAACCTTGATGGTAGTATTTGCAGATATTGTTAAGAGTGCTTTGCGGTCAAATTGCAGAACCGCGGTTGAACCTTTCTTTACGTCGATAGTCTGGCCAGGTATGGCCCGCTGGCCTACTCGCACCTTCTGCTCATTGAGGGTTACTTTGCCTCTCACAAAGGTGAACTGGGCCAGCACTTCTTGTTTGGCGGGTGCCTGTTGCTGCAGACTGGTGGTAACCACAAAGGCAATGAGGGCAGCCGCTGCTAAGCCAGCTGGTATGGCAAAAAAGGCAACTTTAGATTTTTTCTTTTTCATCACCCTGTTGTAGTCGGGTGAAAATTTTAGAGGGGCAAGATCGCGGCGCAGGGCTTCAAACTGTTTACCGAGCTCTTCATCATACTTTTCGTTATCACTATGAGTCAAGTTCGCCCCCCGTTATACCGCTTGAAGAAAGTTCGCTACGCAAAATATTGCGAGCACTGCTTATTCTAGATTTTACTGTACCTTCTGAAACACTCAAAATGTCGGCAATTTCAGCATAGCTTAAATTCTCGAAGAAGCGTAAAACGATCACCTCTCGATAAATATCTGAAAGCTCATTTACCCTTATAATTAGACTGCGCGAGACCTCTGAAAGTTCGATTTTTTTCTCGAGGTTAATTCTTACATCAGCAAGGGCGCTCTCGTGATCTTCGTCAATGCTGTTCTCACTGCGCTTGACCCGTTTGCGCCTTAAATCATGGCAGTGGTTAATGAGAATGCGTACAAGCCAGGTATACAGAGATGACTTACCCTGAAACTGTTTGCGCTTCTCGGCTGCCTTGATAAAAACATCTTGTACCGCATCTTCAGCCTCATCAGGGTTCGATAGCAGGGTCAGAGCCAGGTGATAGAGCTTCTGCCAATGCTCGTAGGTTTCTTTGAAGAACTCTGCACGCTCATCAGCTTCAGCCATGTTCAAAATAGTGAAAAGCGACCTACTGGGCTGTCAAACAGAAAAACTTATGAATAAAAAAGGCCCTTCTTGAAGAAAGGGCCTTTTGGGCTGGTATAATCAGGCTGGCTGATTAATCCATCGGTAGAACTTTGTAAACGTCAGAGGTTTTCACCTTCTTCTTGCCGCCTACGGTACGAATGTAGTGATAGTCACCGACTTGCTTCCAGTCGCCGCCAACATACTCACGCTTATTGTGAGTAATAATCTTGGTCAGCTTGCCATACTTGGCGCGAAGATCAGCCAGAGTCAGTTTCTTTTTGGGCTTCTTAGCCACTGGCTTTTTCGCCTGCTCTTTGGCTTCTTCTTTTGTTTCAGGAACAACGATCTTCTCATTGATCACCTGATCGACCACAGTAGTGTCAACCACCTGCTGTTGGGTAGCCTTGATTTCTTCGGCCATTTTTTCAGGTGCCAGTGCAATGGTCTTTTCTGGCACAAACTTAACTTCTTTGTCATAAGTTTCGAGACTCTTGGTTTCTTTTTCACTGAGCTTTTTCGCTTTTGTGATCTTCTTCTCAGTAGTCTCGATTTTCTGACCGGCTTCTAAAACAACGGGCTCGGCCTCAACAACCTTGGCCGCCTTCTTGCTAACGCGACTGACTTCAACCTTGCCCTTCAGCAGACGAATTTCAGACTTTTTGCCTTTTTTAACGCTAACACTGAATGAAGTACCGCGCACACCAGCAACAGCAGTTGGGGTTTTGATCGAGTACTTGGCCTTGTTGGGCACGATTTTACTGAACGTAGAACCGCGGCTCTGTGACAGAGCCACCACAGGTTTGCCACTGGGGCCATACTTCAAACGAGAAACTTCAAGTTTGGTTTTAGACTTAAGGGTGATCAGAGCACCGGTAGAAAACTGAATAATGGCACCTGATTTTTTCTTAACGTGAATCACGTCAGACTCTTTTACCTTGGCCCCAACCTTCATAGGGGCTTCGTTCAGAATCACAGTACCTTTCACGAAGGTAGCCACCCCGGTCAGGGTTTTGGGCTTCTGTGGTTCAGAACAATTGAGTATGAATGCACTTGCCACGGCCAGGGCTATCACAAGCGAGAATTGCTTTAATTTTGACATAAATTCTCCTAGAAAATAGAAACGCTTAATTATTTGACGCCGCCCGGGGGCGAAAAGTTCATTTTTTTTATGAATGCGCCACTCTCTAACGGTTGATTCCAAAGAATTTTCAAAAATGCAAGCCTTTTTTCAGGCTATAATGTTGTTTCAGGGGTATTCTAAAAATGCCTCGAGGATTTTTGAAATCTACCGATAATTTTCTCGGAGATACTTTATGCCAGCACTTTTCGACGCAGGGCCTTATTCGGGCATTCAATCAAAAAAGCTTATCGAAGACCTCGTAAAGCTCGAGAAAAAACCGCAAGAGCGCTATAAGCGCCAGAAGAATATTATCAGAGTCGAAATTCAGGCCCTTGAAGAACTGCGCAAGCGCACCAGAACTCTGCAGTTAAGCCTGAAAACCCTGGGCAGCTTTGAAGCAGCCTTTAACAAGAAGGCCTTTCAGACCGCTCCTGAGGGCTTCATCAGCGGCACGGCCAATAAAAAAGCCGAGCCAGGTGAGCACCGTATCAAAATATTAAACCTGGCCCAGGCACTGAAGTTATCAAGCAAGCAGGTGAAAAAGGGCCAGAAGTTTAAAAAAGCAAAGGTTGGCCTTGGTGAGAGTAGCCGCACCTTTAACGGTGGCAATATTCGCCAGTTCAAAAACTTTTTAAACTCAAACTTTTCAAAAGATATTAACGCCCAGGTGGTCAATATCAATGGGCGCGAATCGGTACTGGTGATTGAATCAAAAAAGATCGGTACCCTGATCGACTTTAAAGACCCGGCTGGGCTTCTGGCTCAACTCGAGATTCTGGGTTCTTCGGCCCCCGCAGCCAGTTTAGATAACAGCGATGCGGCCACAGAGCCAGACGCCAAAGACAGTGTGCGTGAGAAAGTCGACTTCACCTCAATTGATATGCTGCAGGCTAAGGCCGAGCGGGTCAAGGTAGCTGCTGATAAAAAGTCAATTACCCTGACTGGCGATGCCCAGGTCAAGATTAAGCTCAATCTAAAGAAGAAAGCTGGTTTTCTTTTCTCTGGTTTAAATGCCAGTGCCAAGGCCGGGCAATTAACTGAGCCTGAAGATAAGGCCCCCGCAAAAGTCAATGTTGGCCCCAAAGAAGAGCTCAACATCAAGGGTATTAAGGTGCAGACATATAATGTCGATCGCCAGCGCAAAAAACCCGAGAAAACCTACAGCGGTAATGATTATGGCGTTATCGTTGATGGTAAAAAAATCTCTCTCGCAAAAGTAAAAAGCAAGTTTATTCCTTTAAGCAAAGAAGTTGCTGAAATTATCTTATACAATAACTCGCCGAAGGTGAGCTTCAAACCCATTGAAGTTGTCTACAAAAAAGAACCCAAAAAAGAAGAAAACACAGACCAGGGCGAAGGTGGCGATAAGGGCCAACAGTTTGCCAGCAATAAAGAGCTGCTTGATGCCCAGAAACAGAAGTATAAAAACATTGTGGCCCCGGCCCGCAAGGCTGAGCTTGAAATCAACGGTATCAAAGTTGAGCGTGACCAGAATAATGGTCTTACTGATCTCATCGATGGGGCCACTGTCGATCTACAGCGCGCCTCAAAAGAAGAAATAAAAGTTACCATCTCAAAAAACAACAGCAAGGCCAAAGAGCAGATTCTTGACTTTGTGAAAAAATACAATGACCTGATAAAATATTACATTGAGGCCTCTCGTCACACTGAGATCAAACAGGCGGGCCAGTACGACAAAATGCGCCGTGAAACCGGCATTCTGGTAAACAATGCCTCGGCCCGCAGCCTCATCAATGGCCTGAAATTCAAGGCCATGAACGCCTACCCCAGCGTACGCAAACCCCATATTAAACTGTTAGCGGGCATTGGTATCAGCACCGGCAAGGCCGGATCAGACTGGAAAGACATTCGCCTGGGGCTGTTGCAGGTCGACGAGGGCCAACTTGAAGAGATGTTGTCTTCGCACCCAGACGCTGTCAAAGAACTGTTTATCATCGACACTAACGGTGACAATCGCCCCGATCACGGCTTTGCTCTGAAAACCGAACGGTTTCTGCGCCCCTTCACCACCAATGCTCGAGGTATCATTTCTGAGCAGATTAAATCAAAACAAGAACAATCAGAAAGTCTGAACAAGGCCATTGCTAAAAATGAAGAGCACGTTGAAAAATATAAGAAACGCCTGCAGAGCAAGTTTGGTTATATGGAAGGTAAGGTCGGCCGCCAAAAAGCTATCGGCAACATGCTGAAAAACCGCCTGGGCCCAAGAAAATAAGCCTGAAATCATATTAACAAATAATCAGTACTTCCACTAAAAGTTCGCCATGAAACTTGTTTTTATGGTACCAGCCCCCCTGCCCCCCAGTCTAAATATCTATGAAGCAGAACACCACAACCGAGGGCCTGAGGGCCCGACTTGGTCGCATGCGCCAGATTGCCAAATTATTGATGCTGCTGACCATGACAGAAGGTCTACACGCCTTCTGGGTATCACAAGAAGGCAGCAATGTTGTATTAGTTGTACTCGATGGGGTACGCTGGCAAGATTTCTTCAAAACAAAAGAACACTTTAAGCAATTATGGCATAACTATGGCCAACGGGCCGTAGTTAAGGGCAACCGACGCCAGAAATCGACCTTCAAAACCGGGGGAACGGCCATGAGCCTGCCATCATATCAGCGTATTTTTACCGGATTTGACGGCCCCTGTTCAGACAATGGCTGTGAGAGAGTCAGGCGATATACTTTCGCCGAAAACCTGATTCGTTCAGGCTATGCAGATTATCACGATGTGGCAGTCTTCTCATCATGGAATAAAATAAAGTATGCCATGGCCAAAAGGCCAGGTAGCTTTTTCAGCAATGTGGGCATGCAGCCTTTTAAATTCAATAAGCACCATGAATTGCCAGAAAACCTGAAAAACCTCAATCTAGGCCAGCAGATTATGCAACCCCGCTGGCGCACCGCCCGTTTTGACCAGTTCACTTTTGAATTTGGCCATGCTTACTTGAAGAAGTATCAGCCCCGATTTATGTTCATGGCCTTAAACGATGCTGATGAATGGGCCCATCGTTTTCGCAAAAGAGAATATGAGGCTACCCTCGACATGTATGACCGTTATCTGGTTAGACTAATGAAGACATTAGAAGAGATGGGCTATTATGGGCGCCGTACCAATGTCATTGTAACCACAGACCACGGCCGTGGTGACGGCAAGTACTGGGCCCACCATGGCCCCTATTTTAAGGCCTCACAGAATGGCTGGTTTTTTGCCCTGGGTCAAGATATTGAGGCCAACCGGGTTGAAATCAAGCGCCATGTAAAAAACCTGGCCCATCTGCGGGTGCTCATTGAATCGATTTTTTACACAGACAAGAAGCCACTCTGGGTAAATAGATAGTATTTTGGCCCCTCATTGACGATAAAGCGTATATGTTGTTATATAGCAACAGTACAATGAAGGGGTGGGTATATATCGTAGCTATGGTTTTTGCTACCGGTCTCTGGGCCGACGAGCTTGTCAAAAACGATGGTAGCAAAATCAAGGGTAAGGTGCTCAAAGTCACCGAGAGCACCATTGAATTAGACCCCGATGGTGATATTCCCTTTGTTATTGTTCCCCGAAAAAACATTAATAAGATCATCTATAACAACGGCATTATTGTAGATTTAAAAGAAGCCCGCGAAATTGAGCAGCAGAACCGTGAGCAGAACAACTCTCTAAAAGCTGAGAACGGCCAACAGACCCAGACCATCAATAATTGGTATTTGGCCACTGAAATCGGCTGGAATGGCTACGTGGGCCTAGGTGGTCGTTTCGACTGGCAATTCATGCCGCACTTTTCGCTCAATGCTGGCCTGGGCTTTGCCAGACTCTGGTATTGGCGGGCTTCGCTAGCGCTGCGCTTTTATCTTAAGTACCCCTATGGTTTTGCCATTTCAACCGGCCTTGCCTATAACGGTGGTTTTCAGGGTTTTGAGACTAACAGCGAAACCGTAGATAATGCCGGCAATGTCAGTGAACAACAGGTTCGCTATGATTTACATCCCGTAACCACTTACAACACCTCTATTCTATATGCATGGAAGATGGGCCGGCACAACAAACTCTATGTTGAGCTGGGTTACAGTTTCAGGCTGCGTCAAGATACCTATACTCTGATTTCACAGCATACGCTCACTGACACAGAAAAGAATTTTATGAATTTTATGGCACCGGGCGGTGCCTTAATCAGCCTCGGCTACTCGTTCGCGATCTAGGGGCAGAACAAAATATGCCAGACGATAGGCGCTGAAGGCCGCCAGGGGCGCAACTACAACATCAACACTGTAGTGCACGTGCTGCCACATCACCATTACGGCCATGACAACAGCGCATATACCCAGCATAGTCTTTATCGGGCGATGAATTGCGGTGAAAAAGAGCAGACTCATTGTGGCGGTATGGCCAGAGAAAAACAAATCTTTGGTTGGTATAAAATCACTGTCTGCAAAAAATTCAACAAAGGGGTCAGCGAGGGGTATCATCAGCTCAGGCGGCTCTAACGGAATCGAATACATACAGACGATGCGTATTAGAATCATCAGCATATAGGCCAGCAGGGCCCGCACAAGACGTTTTGCATCGCGAGCCAGCATGAAAATAGCCATGGGCAGAGCGATGTAAATCATTGAGAAAATAACCCAGGTAAAATCTGCCGGGGTGAACCAGCGCAGAATGGGGTCATCAATAGCACTGCCGGTTCGCCCCTCAACAAACTCAATAAAGCGGGCAAATGAGAGCATCACCACAACCAGTGACCCCAGAATAACGAAAAAACTTATTTTGAAATTTCTTTCAGCAAAAGCCGCTCGCCAGCTTTCTCTTATCTGGGTGAGCATATGATGTTACTGGTGAATGGCCCAGCCACCCACATTCTGTGAAGCGTCTTTGACAACCTCGGCCAGGGTGGGGTGAGCGTGCACTGAGCGGGCAATGTCTTCAGCAGAGGCACCGAATTCAGCCGCTACAGCAGCTTCACTGATCAACTCAGAGGCATTGGCACCTACAATGAATACTCCCAACACCTTATCGGTTTGTTTATCAGCCAGAATTTTGACCATACCATCAGATTCAGCCATGGCCTTGGCACGCCCATTGGCTTTGAAATACGACTTGCCAACATTATAGGCGATGCCCTGCTCTTTGAGCTCTTCTTCACCATAGCCAATATAAGCC
This sequence comes from uncultured Leptospiraceae bacterium, assembly GCA_964532545.1. Lineage (GTDB taxonomy): Bacteria > Spirochaetota > Leptospiria > Turneriellales > CAZHLC01 > CAZHLC01. The sequence goes on from CAZHLC010000001.1 coordinate 22,775, forward strand.
ACCTCGGGCCAGGTGTAGACCACCCAGGGTATGGCAAAATAATTCACGTGGCCTGATTGGCCAGCTATGAGCTCGGCAAGGGCCACACCCTCATCTTCAGCTTTATGAGCCAGCATGGGGCCATCAACCACATCACCGATCGCATAGATGTTGGGTTGGCTGGTTCTAAAGTGCTCATCGACTTTAATACGTTTGCGTTCAGTAAGCTCAACCCCGGCTGCTTCAAGACCGAGGCTGTCTGTATAGGGGCGACGGCCCACAGCTACCAGTAGCACATCGGTCTTCATCTTCTGCTCTTTACCGTCTTTACCAGCTACCTGAATTTCAACCCCGCCCTTGCCTGCTTTGGCCGAGGTAACCTTGTGTTCAAACATGAACTCAATGCCCTGCCTGGTAAGAATACGCTGAAAATAAGAACTCATCTGCTTGTCTGCCGTGCCCAGCAGGCGCGGCAGCAATTCAACAACGGTAACCTTTGCACCAAGGCGACGCCATACCGAACCCAGCTCGAGGCCAATAACCCCGGCCCCGATAATGGTCATATGCTTCGGAACCTGCTGCAGATTGATGGCATGATCAGAAGTAACAATGTTTTTACCATCAATTTCAATACCTGGCAGCTCGATGGGTACAGAGCCGGTGGCGAGAATGATATGTTCTGATTCAATTGTTTGCTGTTCTTTTTTGCCTTCGGGGTCGAGTATCTTGATCTCGTTCTTACCAGCCAGCTGGCCAAAACCATGAAAGCGGGTAATTTTGTTTTTCTTCATCAGAAAATCGACACCCTGAGTCACTTCGCTGACCACCTGGTCTTTTCGTTTCAGCAGTGTTTTTAAATCAAGATCGACCTTGCCCACCTTGATGCCATGCTCGGCAAAGTGATGATTGGCCATTTCATATTTTTCAGAAGAATCAAGCAGCGCCTTTGAGGGAATGCAACCTACGTTAAGACAGGTACCACCCAGGGTTTCGCGCTTCTCGATAATGGCTGTTTTTTTACCAAGCTGGGCGCAGCGTATGGCTGCCACATACCCACCAGGGCCTGACCCTATCACTGTTACGTCAAATTTTTCACTCATGGGTTTGCCTTATACTTCAAGCAGTAAACGCCGGGGGTCTTCGATAGCCTGCTTGACTTTAACCAGAAAGGTTACAGCCTCTTTGCCATCGACAATGCGGTGATCATAAGAAAGAGCAATATACATAATGGGCCTGATCACAATCTCGTTGTTCACCACCACAGGGCGTTTAACAATGTTGTGCATGCCCAGAATACCGCTCTGCGGGGCGTTTAAAATGGGGGTTGATAACATCGAACCATAGATACCGCCATTGGTGATGGTAAAAGTACCACCCTGCAGATCTTTGAGGCCAATTGAACCGTCTTTGACCTTGCCGGCAAGGCGGCCAATCTCGGCCTCAATCTGGGCCAGATTCAACATATCTGCATTACGAACTACCGGTACCACCAGCCCCTTGGGGCCACCTACGGCAATACCTACATGGTAGTAATTTTTGTAGATCATGTCTGTGCCGCGAATTTCGGCATTGATGGCAGGCACTTCTTTAAGGGCATAGATTACGGCCTTGGTGAACAAGCTCATAAAGCCCAGTTTAATGCCGTACTTATCTACAAAAGAATCTTGATATTGTTTTCGCATGGCCATGATTTCATGCATATCAATTTCGTTAAACGTGGTTAAAATCGCAGCATTCTGCTGGGCAGCCACCAGGTTGTTTGCAATGGCCTGGCGCAGTTTCGACATGGGAACAGTCTTCTCTGCCTCACCTTCATCGAATTCAAAACGGGGCACTTCAACCTTTGGCTGGGGTGGCGCAGCAGCAGCCGGTGCGGGGGCCGCAGCGGGCTGCTGTTGATTTGCCAGATGAGCCGCAACGTCTTGCTTCAACACCTGGCCGCGCTTACCGCTGCCGGCAATCTGGCTGGCATCGACCCCACTCTCAGCCACCATCTTACGGGCTGC
>CAZHLC010000002.1:0-1069 GCA_964532545.1 uncultured Leptospiraceae bacterium
TGGTGCAACGATTGCATTTTTTCTGGCTGAAAACTTTCCTCAAATTAAGAGAATAGTGGGCATTAACCCCATGGTAGCCCAGCCTTTTGATGGTAAACGTTTTCAGCATCTTTTTAACCATGCGATTTCAGATTTATATAATAATCTGGGTGAGTTGCAGAGTCTCAGCCGAAACCCCCATATCTCAAGCAGATACATGCACAATCTATTGAAGAATCCCATCGCCTATGCCAGTGGCGCTTTCTCTGCAACACAGCATAAACTGCCAGAGTTAAAGATCGATGTGCCTGTCACGATTCTGCAAGCCAACCGAGATTCAATGTTCCATCTTGATGGGCGTACTGAAGCCGAATATCGCAAAGTCTTTACTGACCTTACCATTGAAACCCTGAATAATTATACCCACAACTGGATTCTCTACCACCAACAATATGCCTCTGATAAGATTATCAAGATCTTAGAACAGGCCTGACGAATAGCTCTTTACCAGCTGTTTAAGCTGCGCGAAACTGCAACTGATAGCCAGATTGCATTGTCTCAAATGCAGAGGGGCGATATCGATGGTTAAGAAGATAACAGAGGGTGCTACCCGGGCTGCAAAAGCCATCTATGACCAGAAAGAGCGCGCTCTTGGGGTGCTGAATGGTATCGTTGGTGATAAACTTGGCGAGTCTATGGCCTTTGAAATGGGCTTTTATATTGCCAAGGCAGCTCTTGAGGTAAATCGCAAATCGCTTAAAAAGAATCTGAAGAAATCCAGTAAGAAGCTGGTGATTCTGATTCATGGCAACAGCGATTATGAAGCCAGCTGGTTTAAAGAGGGTGAAAGCTTTGGCAGCAGGCTAGAGAAAGAGGGCTATACACCTTTCTATGTGCGCTATAATTCAGGTCTGCACATTTCAGAAAATGGCAAACGTTTTACTGCTCTGCTTGAGCAATTGCTCGCAGAATACCCCAGGTCGGTAGAAAACATCCTCATAATTTCTCACAGCATGGGTGGGCTGGTTACGCGCAGTGCCGAATATTATGCGAACCAGCAGAATCATAAATGGCATAAAAAACTCAGTCA
>CAZHLC010000002.1:1169-22259 GCA_964532545.1 uncultured Leptospiraceae bacterium
GTGCCGAATATTATGCGAACCAGCAGAATCATAAATGGCATAAAAAACTCAGTCACGTTTTTTTTCTCGGTACGCCTCATGAGGGGGCGCTGCTTGAAAAGTTCGGTTCATTGACTGCTGATGTACTTGGCATGGTGGGCAACTTCTATACACGGGCAGCCACCAGCGTGATCAACTCAAGATCGGTTGGTATACAAGATTTAAGCCACGGCTACCTGCTTGACGAAGACTGGCAGCAGAATAAGGTACGCAAGGTTTTCAAGCAACCAAAGAGCCATGTTCCATGTTATGACCATGTGCATTACTATGGTATCGCCGGCAGCTTGACAGAAAACCCCAGTGGGCTGGTGGCGCGTTATCTTGGCGATGGTATGGTTCACCCCAAAACTGCCAGCGCCCTTGATCTGAAACATTTCGTAGTTTTACCCAAAACTCATCATCGGGCTTTAACCACCAGTGACGCTGTGTACAGGCAGATTTATGCCTGGCTCAAAGACTCATAGGCTTCGTTCTGTTTTTCAACCATATTACAAGATAACACAATATCGCATCCGGCCTCTAGTGCCATGGGTGCGGCTTTATTCATTCCCAGCTGGGTAGCAATAGCACCCATCTCAAGATCATCTGATAGAACTTTGCCTTTAAAGCCAAGTTGCTTTTTTAATAAGCCAGTAATAATCTTGTGCGACAGAGTTCCTGATTTCTGAGCATCGTAGCAATTATAGATCATGTGCGATATCATTATGGTGTCTACGCCCGCCTCGATGGCCATTTGAAAAGGTTTAAGATGTTGATCTTGTTGTTCTTTTTCAACGGATATAATGGGCAGTTCATCATGGGGGTCGAGGTTGGCAAAGCCCCCCCCGGGAAAATGCTTGGCGCAACACTGCATCTGAGCGGCGTGCATTCCTTCGATGAAGGCGACACCCATTTCACCCACGAAGCCAGGGTCTTCGCCAAAGGTACGGGTGTGCATACGCTGGTGCGTGGTATCTGTGAAAACGTCTACCACAGGTGCCAGATTCAGATCAAAACCCCATTCTTTGAGTGCTGCGGCAGAAGTCTTTGCATAGTCATAGAGCACCTTCGCACTTTTCTGCTTTGCCAGTTCACGGGGGTCCGGCAGCTCTGGCAGGCCTTCATTAAAGCGTACCACCCGACCGCCTTCATGGTCGAGGGCAATGAGAGTTTCATCGCCCAGTATCTGTTTAATATGCTGATTGAGCTCAAGCATCTGACTGGGCGAGGCAAAATTTCGGGCAAACATAATAATGCTAACTGGGTTAATTTTTTTTAAGCGGCTTTCTTCGGTGGCGTCGATTTCTGGGCCCACGGTGCCGATCATCAGGGGAGTTTTCATGGGTTGTATATTCGTATCTGTTTTTCGTTTAGTTGCTCTTCGAACTTCTTGGCATCGGCCGTAAACCAGTCAGCGAATTCTTGTAGCGATGCATTGTCTTCAATCATCAAACGAAAACGGTCACTGCCGGCAAGAATATCGATGGGCATTTTTTCATACTCATATTCATAGGGGGGCGCCAACCATTGAAAATGTTTGCTCGCCTTAGAAGACTTAATCAGGGCGGTGGCGGTAAGAATGGGCTCAAACAGGTCATGGTCGGTCACATGTATCTGTACACCGCCGCAGAGCTGGTCTTTAAATTTATGAAAGGTCGGCGTATACCAGATCGCCCTGAAGCAGACCCCGGGCAGCTTCAGATCATTAAGCTCAGCGGCCAGCGAATCGCTGTTGATATCGGGGGCGCCAATATATTCAAAGGGGCGGGTGGTTCCCCGGGCTTCTGAAATATGAGTGGCTTCAAAAAGCACAGTTCCTGGGTACACAATGGCCGTATCAAGTGTCGGCATATTGGGTGAGGGCGCCACCCAGGGTAGATGGGCAAAGTATCCCCCCGCCTGGTAATTCTGCATCAAAATAATTTCAGTATCGCATTCGAGCAAAGTGCGATAGTAGCGGGTCATTTCACCAATGGTCAAACCATGTCGCAGGCAGATTTCAGTGAAGCCTACAAATGTAGCATAGTCAGGGTCTAGCAGTGGGCCCATCACCCGGTGGCCAATGGGGTTGGGGCGATCAAGCACCACCACCTGCTTGCCAAGCTCACCTGCGGCCTGCATAACCAGGTAGAGTGTCTGAATAAAAGTATAAACGCGGCAACCCACATCTTGCAGGTCAACGACTATGACCTCGCAATCTTGCAGCATTTCTGGGGTGGGCTTGCGGTACTGGCCGTAAAGGCTGTAAAGCTGCAATTTGCCCATGTGCTCACCTTCCCACTCAATCATGTTGTCTTGATCGTTGCCAAGCCAGCCGTGTTGCGGGCCGAACATGGTGGTTAACTGCCACCCCTGGTTTTTTTTGAGCAGGGTGCTGGCGTGAACCAGCTGGCTATTGACTGAGGCTGGGTGGGCCAGCAGAGCAACTTTCTTGCCCTGCAAAAGCGGGGCTACCTTTTCATCAAATTGATCAAGCCCGGTTTTCAGCATTTTCTGTTTTAAAGAGATACCCTATTGAAAACGTCCATAACATTGCGATGATAACAGCCCATTGCCAGGCGAGCAGGGGTTTGCCCTCTTGCCAGGGAAAGATAAACTTCAAAGAACCATCATTACCCTGGCCCAGCGAGATTGCGAAAAAAGAAACTAGCACAGAGCTCAACAGGGCTATCAGGTTGAGTTTATCATTACCACGGGTCTTTGTCAGCACCGCTAACAGAAAAATGCCCAGTAGACCGCCATAGGTAAAACCTACTGATTTGAAACCTATCCACAAAATTGATTGGGCTTCACCGAACAGCATCGCAATAAAAGTGAGCGCGACTGCAAAAAGTACAATGAAGTTACGTGCGACATCGATCTGGTTTTTATCTGAAAGCTTTTTTTTACTATAACGCAAATAAAAATCAACGACCGCCGAAGCCGCCAATGCATTGAGGGCCGAGTCTAAGCTCGACATGGCAGCTGCCAATAAGCCTGCCACCAGCAGCCCACCAAGCCCAATTGGCAGAGCCGTGCTGATAAAATGCGGAAACACATGATCATTACTTTTTAAGCCTGCCACAGCAGCATCAGGAAAGACCTGGTAGTAGGCAAACAGAGCAGCACCGATGCTGAGAAAGAGCAACGTAATGGGAATATCCATAAATCCCGTAAGAATGACCGCCCGTTGCGAGCCTTTCAGGGTGCGACTGCTGAGCATTCGTTGCACCAGATCGTGGTCGCAGCCCATGGCCGCAAAGGTAATCACGCAGCCAAACAGTATTCCGGTAAAAAATGACTTTGGGTTATTTAATGAAAAATCAAAGTTAAAGAAGGCAAACTTCTTTGAGGCATCACCAATGCTTAGAAACTGCTCAAAACCCCCAGGTAGTGATGATATAATGAAAACGAGTACAAAAATAGCACCGCCTACAAATATAATAAATTGCAGCAGGTCAGTAAGAATGACAGCTTTAAGGCCACCTATAAGTGTGTAAATTGTAGCCATTGCTGCTACCAGGGTGATGGCAGCGGTTAGGCTGATTTTAAAGACCACTGCAAGTGCAATCGCACAACCTGCGAGGCGTACACCACTGGCTAAAAGTCTGGTTACTATAAAAAGCCCGGTACCGCCATCGTGCGAGCGCTCACCAAATCGTTGGCCAAGCAATTGATAGACTGTGACTACTTTGCCCTTAAAGTAAGTAGTGAGCAGCAGTAAGGCAATAAGAATGCGCCCGATAATGGTGCCAAATGCCAGATTCAGGTAGTTAAAATCACCGCCATAGGCGGCCCCAGGTACGCCGATAAAAGTCAGTGCCGATGCCGATGTCGCATAAATCGAGATCATGACCAGCGGCCATGAAACAGCCCGCCCTGCCAGAAAGAAGTCTTCGATCGTTTTTTCTCGGCGCCCGGCCCAGCTGCCGAGACCAACCACGATCAGGCCGTACAAAACCAGAACGCTTATATCGAGCCAGTGCACCGGTCAGAATGTTTATGTGATATATATTGTCATCGTTTTAGCATTTCTGCCATTTCTAACGGCTTTAAAGATCATGAATTATGTCCGATATAATAGCATGGCTTCTTTGGTTCGGCGGTTGGTTTTTCCCTTCAGTGATATTACTCATAAGCAGGCAGACCTGCTCTTAGATGGGCTTTACTCGCGGGCCCGTATTATGTTAGTTATGCTGTTTGCCGCGAGCCTCTCGCTTGCTGCTGTTAATTACAGCTATCTGGTTGAGCACTACCGCAGCTGGTTTCTCTGGCAGGCGCTTGTTCTGGGCCTGTTAGCGGTTAATCTTTTTCTTATAGACCATTGGTATGTGAATCATAATATTAAGAGCCTGGTGTTGGGCGTTTTGCAAACTCTGGCTGCCAGCCTGATCTCATGGGTGACCATTGGCATGCTGGTTGAACCACAGCAACGGCTTTATAATCTTGGTATGCTTATGCTGCTGGCTCTGTTTGGCGCTTTTACTAATCGAGCTAACTATAAACTGTATGTGCTTTTTCTCTCTGGGCTGGTAATGCCTGTTTTTCTGAGTGTTCTACCACTGGGCCCCATACCTGCAACTGTGCTTGTGCTATTGACCCTGGTGCTTGCTAAATTCAATTATCATCTTTTTAAGGGGCAGCAGAGTGAAATTACCAGTATGCCCGTCGCCCCTGTGCTCGAAGACTCTGCCCCACCGGCTGCCCCACCCAGTGTTGAAGAGATAGTAGCAAGTGCCCCCGATGTAGAAGTCGGTGTGTTGAAAAAGCTGATTAACATGAAACACCGGGTTTACTTCAATAACTGGCGTCTATTTGTCGCAGATTCAGACCAGTACCCCGGGCTTTTTCAGCATTTTAAGCAGAACGACTTTTTATATTTTATGATGGCCGATACCGAGGCCACTGATCATGCCCGGGCGCTGGTTTCAGCGCATTTGAGCGGTTACCTCACCAGTATTTTTCATCGTTTGAATAATCCCCCGCCCATTGCCAGACTGGCCCAGCATCTGCAGGCCTATCTGCGCACTAAAAAACTTGATGAACCGGTCAATGCAGTGATCGGCCGCCTCGATCAAGAAAGCATAGAGTATGTCACCGCCGGTGAACTCAACTTTATTCATTTCGAAGAATATGATGAACCGCGCTGGCTCAATACCGGGGCGCCTGCTCTTAACTCGCAAGAAGATATTACCCTTGGCAAGCGGCGCCTTTGCAAAAAAGATGATAAGTTCTATATATTCCCTTTGACCGATTCAGTTGAGCAGGCCTCGAACCGAGGCAGGGAAGGGAGCGCCCTTGATTTTCCGCTTCAAGATAAGCTTGATTCAGTTGAGCAGGTTCTGGCTGCCGTTAAAAAGGCCGATGGTCTACCAGAATCAATGCTATTAACCGAGGCCTTCTCGGGGCAGTTTATTGCCGCTTCAATTACCCGCCAGTTTGAGTAGGGTTTTATCGTATTCTGCAATCAGATTCTGCCAGTGAAACCGACCGGCATCAGACTGTGCTTTGCCTGCAACAGCTGGCTTCTTTTCGAGAACTGTAACACATTGTTCTACCAGCTCATCAAAATCGCGGTAAATATAGTTTCCCCCAAATAGCTCACTGTAGCTGAGGCGATCTGGTAATACCGGGGTGGCCCCGCAGTAGGCGGCTTCAACTACGCTGATACCAAAATTATCTTGAATTGAGGTGACCGGTGCCAGAGTGGCCTGCTGCAATAGACTTTCATACTGGCTGATATCGTCAACGTAACCCCAATGGTTGATACGGTCTGCGAACTTCTCTCTTGCCTGCTGAAAAACAGCTGGCACTTTACGAAACGATTCGCCGGTGACTATAAGCTGAAAATCAAGTTTGCGCCTGGCCAACACTTCGATCAGCTGAAAAAACTCTTCGGGGTTCTTGTCATATTCCCAGCGGTGGTTGAAGATAATATTGTGCTGCCGCTTGCCCGGGGCAGGCTGAAGGTCAATACCGGGGTAGAGCAGGGCCGACTTTGCAGGCAGAGTTTGCACTGTATCAAGAGGGCGAAAATCAGGAAACTTATTCAGAAAAACAGGCAGCTCTGCAAAAAACAAGTCTTGATGGTACTTTGAATTAAACAGCAAATAATCAGCACAGAGTGCACTGGTGAAGTTAGTAAAACCATAGTGAAAGTCACGGCCCAGCGAGCTATCAGGGTCTTGGGCTGACCAGGGGTAGGTGATCTGGTTTTCGTGAAAGTATAACACAGTGGGAACTTGCACCCCAGAGAGCCCCTTGAAGGTAGCCAGATCGAGCATATCTGTAGCGATGAGCAAATCTGGCTTCTGAGTCGATTTTGTATATTCGGCAGCAAGGGTTACCGCGGCCCCGCGCATGCGCCACTTCCAATGGCGGCCGGGCAGGCTGAGTATCTCGATTCTGTGAGAACTATACTTCTGCAGGCCCTCGGCCCATTGGCGATGAGAGCCTGTAAAAAAGGGTTCTATTAGAGCTATGTGCAGATTCTCAGCCATATTGGTTCATTTTACTGCCCTCGACGGCTTGACAAAGTGGGCGACAACTAAAATTTCCCCGTGCGGTGCAAAAAAACACACTGCTTTTAGTAGAAATGAAATTGTTGATTTCATTTATTGTGCCAATACCCAGAGAGAGGGGGGAAATCTATGAAAAAGTTTGGCTTACTCATTTTCATTTTAATGTTTATCTGCTTCTGTGACAATACGGCAAATACAGTCAGTTTGAAGGTGCAGAACAACAAATCAACATCAGTGCAAAACCTTAAAGTAGGCAGTTTGACCTTCGGTCTGATTGCTTCAGCTGCAACCTCAGCTGCGCAAGACATTGAAAAGGGCAGCTACAGCGTTTCAAGCGATACTGGTGAATCAGGCACTGTTGATATTCAACAAGATTCAACCCTGGTGATTGCCTCAGACGGTTCACTCAGCCTGAAATAGCTATGAAATACTATATGAAAAGAGCCAGCCTTTGCCTGGTTCTGCTTGGCCTTGCTGCGCCACTTTCTGCTCAGCAGAAGGTGCGCGTTGCGGTAATGAACTTTACCAACCAGACAGGTTCATCGGGTCTTGATTTTTTATCAAAATCGCTGGCCGAATCTGTTTCGACCAAACTCACGCGGGCCCGCAACATTCAGGTTCTTGAGCGTTCGCAGCTTGGTCAGGTGCTCAATGAGATTGAATTGCAGCAATCGGGTCTCTTTGATGAAAGCCAGATTATCAAGGTGGGCCAGTTTGCCAAGGCCCAGGTATTGTTTCTGGGCTCTTATGCCGGCGATGCCGAGAGTCTCAATGTTGTATTGCGGGTCGTTGACGTTGAAAGTCGTAAGGTGGTTGATTCGCGTACAGTCAGAACAAATCTCAAAAGAGCTTTTGATGAAACCAGTCAGGCTGCCTTATCAATGGCAGCGGTAGTGGCTGGCCTGCCTACTGGCACAATATCAGTAAACACCAACCCCGATGGTGCTGAAGTCTATGTCGATGGGGCCGTTGTTGGTGAGACGCCCATCGTTAAGTTCAGGCTTGGCACCGGCAGCTATAAGCTGAATATTGTAAGAGATAACTACTATGAAGAAAGCCGCTCAGTCACTATTGAGGCGGGCCAGAACGCCCAGGTTACGGTGCCTCTGGGGCGTAAGAAGTCACCCACCTATGGTGCCATCAGTTTTGGGGGTGGTTATTTTGTACCAGATTCAGGGGTGATTGACCCGGGCCTTATGCTCATGGTGCGTTTTGACTTTTTCTACCGTTTTCTGATTACTTCAGCTGAAATCTCTTTTATCAATGCTAAACATGATGAGACCTATGCAAACCCGTTTGGTGGCAGCGACTTTACTGATGCGAGACGCTATCGCCCGGCCATGTTCTGGGCTCACTTTGCCTATAACGTGCTGCCTTCAGCACGCACTATCTCACCCTATATCGGGGTCATGGCCGGTTATACAAACATGAATGATACCAAGCTGGGCAAACCCGAAAATGAAGACGTGGGCGGGGTAGGCATGTTTGGTTTCGGCGGTAAGCTGGGTGTGATAATGTTTCCCCGGTCTACTTTTAATATCTGGCTTGAAGGCCGTTACATTGCCCACTCTATCAGAGTAATCAGGCAGCGCTACAGTGCACCTACACTCTCCAGCAATTTCAGACCATCTACCACACAACTAGTCAGGTTTCAGGGTTTTGCCATTACAGGCGGGGTCAGCATTTCATTCGGAAGGTGAAAAACATGAATAGAATTATTGTACTTTCATTAACTCTGCTTCTAACCATACAATGTGTCAATGAGACTGGCAATACGATTTTTGGTACAAGCAAAGAAGCCATTACCATTACGAACCCCGCTGATGGTGGCACACTCAACACTGGCGAATCATTTCAGTTTACCGTGCCCGAAGATATGAAGTTCGGGGTGATCGGTCTGTTTGGTGCTTCAATCGTAGTCGATGAGTATTCGATCTTGATGACCAATAGTGACTGGCTTTATGGCAACCGCACCGGGCTTTCTGGTTATACTGCGGGCACAGTGCCGGCCAATGCTGTCTATTCGGTGAACACAGAAAAAACAGATTTTGATGCATCGGGCTTTGCCAATGTGCCGGCTAACTCAACCGTTTTCTGGGCCGTCTGGGGATACGATAAGTACGGAAACCTCAATTTCGCCAGCGAAAGCCGCCAGGTTACCATAAAATAGATTTTTCCCGAAAAAAGTTACGAAATTCTGGGAAATTTTTGTAGTTTAGGGGTATTATTCCAGGTAAAGAGTTGGAGTTCGATTATGAATGAATTAACGCTGGTTTTGGCTGTTTTGAGCATTCTGATAATTTTTACTGTGGGTGGCCTTGCCTGGTATAGTACTTATCTTGATAAAAAAAGCACTACCTACTTGAATGAGAAAATGTTCATTTTTCAGCGTGAGAATCGTGAGTATTTTAAGCAGGTGCAACGAGAAGCCGAGCGCAAAGAAAAAGAAAGCCTCAGGCGCCATCAAGAAAATATGAAATGGTTGAAAGAACATTCGATCTGGTTCAGGCGCCTTGATGAGAAAATAGACCCTGAGGGGTAGCGGGCAAAACATTGCTTGCCCCTTACTCTCTGCCTCGGCAGGGGGATACTATCCCCATGAAAAAACAAGCCTTTGCAAGATTAACCATTCTCATCACCCTTTCTTTCACCCTGGTGGCCTGTGGCAAAACCACTTCGGTTGAAGTTCTAAAAAAAGAACCGGCCTTTAATTTCAGTGGTTTTGTTCAAGAGCGCTACAGTGTGATCGGGGTGCTCAATAAATTCGGTAAGCAGCGCTCAGCGGCTTACTCGCAGATCTATATCAGCGAACTGTCTAAAAAAACCTCATCAGCATGGATGGGCCTCGAGCCCATGGCCATTGCTTCGGGCCCCGAGATTAACGAATTACTCAAGGCCATCGAAACTGGTGGTGGTAAACAATACAAATCGGTAACGCTGCACCGTCTTGAGACCCTGCAGAAAAACCAGATTCGTTTTATCAGTTGGGCTGAGCTGTTTGCCCTTGATAAAGATGTCACTGAAACCACAGAGAGTCGCTACGTTGATAAAGATGGTACCATCTCTTCAATGTCAATGGGCAGCGCTGAGCTCTGCGATGAAACAACCTATACTCTTTATGAGCGCTCAGCCCAGGGCAAGATCTTTGTTTATGATGTGAAAGAAAAAAAGATGGCCTATATTGCCCTCAGCAAGGCCTTTATAAGTACGAAGCAGAAAACCGAGGTTAACCGGGTTCATGAAGCCTGTGGGGCCACTAAAAAAAGCAAAAGCACTCTAGAGGTTATCGGCAGTATTTTCTCAAGCTCTGAAAAGACTGCAAAGGGTGGGGGTCGCCGACCATTGAAACATCCCTCTGAAGAGAAAGCCGTGAGAGCATTTTTTAATAACTTTATCGAAGATTCATTGCGCGCCGAAAAGCGACGCAGCTGAGCGTGCGCCTTTTTCTTGGCATTCTCATTCTATCTTCTTCGGCCCTGGGGGCACTGAATAAACCAGTCTTTGTTACCGCTGAGGGGCTCTGTAAAGAATCTGAATATCTGCTACAGACGACCTTTGCCGGCTTGACCCTGAAAAAGCTTACCGAGTCAAGAATCAGGCAGAAGTCTTCTACAAAGCTGTGCATACTCAGCCTCGAAGGCCTGGTGCTCAGCTTTGCCGGCCATGGTGACCGGAGTAAGGTGCTGTCGAAAGTGGCGCGGGTATTTGAAAAAAAAAGGTTACCAGCGTAAAAGTCGTGGGTTTGATGATGGTTTCACGTATCGCCAGGTGCTCAGGCGAGACCATGTAAAGCTACAGATATTGCAGACTATTTCGATTTTAAATGCCTCTGATTGCCCCGACCAGCAGCAGACTGAGGCGTTTGTTAAGTGCTTTGCCAGGCTGCCTGCTTCAAAGAAAAAGTATCTTTTTGAATTTCAATTCAGCGACGACTGGCAGCGTATTGATGTGAGTTTTCTGGGTATCAACTTTCTACTGCCGAGGGGCTGGCAATACAATGTGAATGCCCGGCAAGATAAAGATCTACGGGGGCTGCGCCTTGACATCAGCTCTGCGGGCAATCTGACTATTCAGTTCTATACTTACGCTGGTTTTGAATCAAAGGCTGTCAAGAAGCGCAAAGAACTTTTTAAAGGTTACCCTGAAAGATTAAACTACAATTATTACCTTAAACTATATAAGCGCTCGCGGGTATTTGAAAATAAAGAAAAGGCCTGGTTGATTGAAACTAAGGTGCGCAAGCGCACGGTTATTGTGTATATAGCAGGTGATGTAAACAGTTTTAAAGCCAATGAAAAACATCTGAACCGGCTGGTCTGGTCTCTGCAAGAATCATATTATGATAGTTCAGCTACCTTCAGGGTATTGTCTGCCGTTGAGATTCGTGATGAAAGTATGGCCAGGTTGCAGCAACAGTTTGAAAAAGCTGACTCTGAACATTATGCCATGACCAATGACGACAATGATAAACTCTATTTTTTTCGTCTGCAGTCTGCCCGCAAAGAATTCGATTTTGAAAGTCTGCGTCGCCTTGTGCTGGCCACTGAAAAACTGGTTCAAGTCGACAATACCCGCAGCTGGCGCTTCAAAAAAGAAAAGAAAACTGATTTCAGTTTCAGTAGAACCTATCGCAGCAACTTTGCCGAATATGAAATCAGCGCTGTTGAAATGGCAAAGGCCGGCTTTTGTGAACAGGTCAGCTACCGCCAACAGTTACGGTGCCTGAAAAAATTACCCATGGCAGACCGGCAACTGATGCTCTACATCTCAGTAAAGGGGGCTTCGTTGCAACCGCTGCCCGATGATTAGTCTCTGACTAGACGAAGGCTAGCTGCCAGGCAGAACCTTTTTAATCTGAATGTCATCTGACTCGATGATATTCAGTTCGGGGGCCAGAATGCGCACATAGCGGTCGAAATACAGCATTTGTTTGAATAGTAGAGCAAACTCGCGTGGTATTTTCAGGCCATTGCGTTCGCTCACTTCAACCAGGTTGATCATCAGTTCATTGATTTTGCTTTCATCGATTTCGCCGGTTTTTTCTATTTGCAAGCCCACGCGGTTGAATTCGCTGAAGATTGTCTCAAGCTGGCTGGCAAATTTGTTCACATCAACTTCGCCATGGGTGGCATTCATATCGACCAGGGCATTGGCTATTTTATTATAATCTTGCTGGCCCATACCTTCCATAAGGTCCATCAGGGCATTCCAGATTTTTTTATCCATACGACCGACAATGCCAAAGTCAATAAAGCCCACCCGGCCATCATTGAGAACCATGAGGTTGCCGGCATGCACGTCGGCATGAAAGAAACCGCAGAACAGTAGCGATTGAAACCAGGTGTTAAGGGCCAGAACCAGAGTTTTTTCGGGGTCTTTGACCAGCTTATTAATTGAATGCAGGTCGGTGAGAGGCACACCATAGAAACGTTCCATTGTGAGAACTTTTTTGGTTGAGGCTTTATGGTATACTCTGGGTACTACAACCTGCGGTTGTTTGATAGTCTCAAGAAAATCATCAAACTCTTCAATGTTCTTTGCTTCTTTGAGAAAGTCTACCTCTTCCATAATTGTGGCGTGAAAATCTTTAACGATACCAGTAAGCGAAGCTCTGGCCCCGCCGGGGGCAATCTTCTCAAAAATGTAGGCCGATACGTAGAGTAGATTGAGGTCGGCATTGAGTTTGGTCTCAATACCCGGCCGCTGAACCTTGATAACCACATCTTCGCCACTGGTCAGCTTTGCACCATGCACCTGGGCAATTGAGGCCGAGGCGATGGGGTCTTTTTCTATGTCAGCGAAGATATCATTTACTCTGCCTTTGAATTCTTCATTAATGATTTTTTCAACCGTGCTGTAGGGCAGGGGGTTTACCTGGTCAAGGCAGCCCTGCATTTCTTCGACATACTCACGGGGAAAAAGCCCCGGGGCCGATGCAATGAGTTGGCCCAGTTTTATATAGGTAGCGCCCAGCTCTTCGAAGCTTTTTTTGAGGGCCCGGGCTGCATTTTTGTTGTTGAGGTCGACATCTTTACGCAGAAGATCTAAACCATTTTTAGCAAATACCCGTGCGGTATCGACAATGCGTACTGTTGATTGAACAGCACCCACTACATCATCAAAAAGTCCCATAATTTCCCAGAAAATACTTTTGAGACAGGTTAACCAGCGCTAATCATGCAGGTTGTTAAAAACAACCTGCAGAAGAGGGTGTTGAAACCGAAAAAGAGCGAGGCAGGCCTACCAGGCCGCTTTAGAAGCATTTTTCAAAGAAAAATGCGGGGCCGAGCGCTTTTTCGGAAACATTTCAACACACTCTAGAAAACAGCACCCTAGAAAACAGGCTTGAGAACGCAGGTGCCCCAGCTGAGCACCACGATATTTTCGCTGGTTTTTTTATCGATTTTCATTTGAAAGTAGTTCTGTGAGCGGTTGTAGGCAAAGGTCAAAAGGCCCTGCGACACCATCCACCCATCGGCTTTAACGGTCTCATTAATTTTGCTGGTGCCGAGGCCGAGGTTGTCTTCGTATTGAAAATGAATCAGGTGTGAATTACTGCTCTGGCCCCGGTAGGTCATGGTGAGCCGGGCCTGTAGCGATTGGCCGCGGTAGGTGGCATCAAAATCTACGATGATTTTTTTGTCAGTTAGCAGACCCACCGAGCCATGGCCCTGCAGCTTGCTGATGTGACGTTTACCTGTAATAGAAAAAGCGTAAGAGCTTTTTAAACCGATAAACTGTTTAAAAGAAAAGCCGCTAGATGCTGAGCCTGTACCGCACATAAGTACAAATATAAGGGCAAGGCGTTTCACGCTTCGGCCCCCGGCCCCAGGGGTTGGCCATAGCTGAACTCTACGATGGTGCCATTGGGGTCTTTGACCCCGCAGTAGTAACCAACTGGGTAGGGTTCGTCAATGGCCGGCCAGCTGAGGCAGCCAGCAAGGCGGGCCTTTTCTGCAATCTCATCAACCTGTTCTCGGCTCTCAACGGCAAAACCAAGGTGGCTGTAATCGTTGCTGGCCTGCTCAATTGGTTTGCCCCCTGGCATCATTACAATAATGAAGTCGTTTTCTTTGCCCTGTTCGGCCAGCCACACAATACGTTTACCATCGCTTTCTCGCTGGTGAACAATCTTCATCTGGCAGTATTCTTGATAAAAGGCGATGCAGGCCTCAATATCGGCCACATGCAGCGCAATATGGGTCATGGCTGGTTTCATTAATAGCTATCGTAGATTTTTTGAATGCGGTCAGAGTTTATATAGTTTGTACCGCTGAAGCCCAGTGCCTCTGTGGCCATTACCTGGGCGACCACCCGGCCTTCAATTACCCGGTATTGTTTTAAGGGCCCCTGCATTAAGAATGAGATACCATCGAATACAGCTAAGCCCAGCTTTTCGCCGGGGCGATCTTCAGGTCTTGTGCCTTTGAGAAAAGAGGGCCGGTAGATGTTCAGGGCGGGTAATCCCAGACCATTGATGGCTTCTTCAACCTCGCCCTTGGTGCGACTGTAGAAAACCATCGATTTGGCATTGGCGCCAATGGCGGTTACAATTGAGTAGCTTTTGGCCTTGTGGGCCAGAGCGATTTTGGCAAATTCATAGGGGTAGACATAGTCAACCTTACGAAAGTTTTCTTTGGTCTTAGCTACCTTAATGGTGGTGCCCAGGCAGCAGAAGTAGTGGTCGCCCTTAAGTTTTTTCTGGTAGTCGGCCAGCTTCTCAAAATCGACTTCAACCTCTTGGTACTTTGAATGGCTGAGACCGGTTGGGCGCCGTACTGAGCTGATTACTTTTTTATAGTTATCATCTTGCAAAAGAATCTCAACCAGTTCTTTGCCAATCAAACCGGTGGCACCGGTTACTACTGCTATCATATTTGATTGCTCTGGTTCGCGAATGGTGCTGTCAATGTGGATTTATAAACGTAAGGTGTCGGTCTGTTTCAGAATGAACGGGCGGGTCTTAGACCCGCCCCTGAAGTCGAAGCGCTTGCTGCATTGGCCTTAGGTAATATCCTCTGATTTTAGCAGCGGTTCATCATGATTGCCTTCAGTTGCCATGAACCATTTGGGGGCCTCAATTTGTCTCGCTATATGCAGCGTAATGCCAATGAGTTTTTTGAAGTCACTTAACGATTTTAATTCGCTGGCATAGAAATCGATTTCGAATTCTGTAGGGCGTGAGCCATAAAAGAGAAACTGCAATGATAAATCATCGATTGTTGTATTGCCGATCAAATAAAACTGATTATTGCTCAGTATTTCAGAAAGATCCGCTGGTATAAAATCAATGTTGCGATCTTCATTAGGCAGGTAGATATTTAAGTCAATATCTTCACGTCTTTCTTTTTGAGCGCTCAAAAATGCTGGTAGAAACCCTGGCTTTACCGATGTGAAAACAATGTCAGTCAAGGCACCCGCTCTGTCTAGATTAGCTCTCAGGTGCTGCCAGATCGAATCGAGATTATGCATAGTTATAAAGTTCAGGGGCCGGTCTAAGACCGGCCCGCTTACTTTTGTCAGATTCAACGGGCGGGTCTGAGACCCGCCCCTGAAGTCTAATATCCCTAAAACCTAGTAGCGGTAGTGCTCAGGTTTATAGGGGCCTTCAACGGGAATACCCAGGTAATCAGACTGGTCTTTGGTCAGCTTGGTGAGTTTTACACCCAGCTTGTCAAGATGCAGTCTTGCTACCTCTTCGTCGAGGTGTTTGGGCAGGCGGTAAACGCCTACTTCGTAGCGGTTCTTCCACAGTTCGATCTGGGCCAGTGACTGGTTGGTGAATGAGTTACTCATTACAAACGAGGGGTGGCCGGTGGCGCAGCCCAGGTTTACCAGACGGCCTTCGGCCAGCATGTAAATTGAATGCCCATCAGGAAAAGTATACTTATCTACCTGGGGCTTGATGTTGGTGTGAGTTACACCAGGGGCGCTGGTCAGGTTCACAACCTGAATCTCGTTATCGAAGTGGCCGATGTTACAGACAATGGCCTGATCTTTCATACCGGCCATGTGCTCATAGGTGATGATGTCTTTGTTACCAGTAGTGGTTACATAGATATCGCCTTCACCCAGAGTATCTTCTACAGTTTTTACTTCGTAGCCTTCCATCGCGGCCTGCAGGGCACAAATGGGGTCAATTTCAGTAACGATCACCCGGGCACCAAAGCCGCGCATTGAAGCAGCTGAGCCCTTGCCTACGTCGCCGTAGCCACAGACAACTACAACCTTGCCAGCCACCATTACGTCAGTGGCGCGCTTGATGCCATCAGCCAGTGATTCACGGCAACCATAGAGGTTGTCAAATTTTGATTTGGTTACTGAGTCGTTTACGTTGATGGCAGGAAACAGCAGTTCGCCAGCTTCAAGCATCTGGTAGAGGCGGTGTACACCGGTAGTGGTTTCTTCTGAGACGCCGATGATTTTTTTGCCCATCTTTGTCCATTTTTGGGGTGAATTTTTCAGTGACTCTTTCAGCAGGTTGTTAACAATCTGCAGTTCTTCGTTATCAGTTGGTTCATCAAGAATGGCGGCATCTATCTCAGCCCTGGTTCCTCTATGAACCAGCAGGGTAGCGTCGCCACCGTCATCAACGATCATGTCTGGGCCTGAGCCATCGGGCCAGGTCAGCGCCTGCTCAGTACACCACCAGTATTCTTCGAGGGTCTCACCTTTCCAGGCGAAAACGGGAATACCAGCTTCAGCAATGGCGGCAGCAGCATGGTCTTGGGTTGAGAAGATGTTGCATGAAGCCCAGCGAACATCTGCACCCAGTTCAACCAGGGTTTCAATCAGAACAGCTGTTTGAATGGTCATGTGCAGTGAACCCATAACCCTGGCGCCCTTCAGAGGCTTTTCATTGCCATACTTTTCGCGGGTGGCGATCAGGCCGGGCATTTCTTTTTCGGCGATTTCGATCTCTTTGCGGCCGAAATCAGCCAGTGACATATCGGCAACTTTGTAGTCATTTGCCGTTGTAGTTGTAGACATAAATATTCCTCCGATCTATATCGATATAGCTAAATATATCGATGAATATAGCCCGTCAAGGCATATTCGACCAAGATTTATGGCGATTTGAGGGGATATTAGCACCTTTTCCAAAAGCCTGCGCATAACTATGCATGATTTACTGTGTTTTTTGGAGAATTGGGGCCTCGCTCTGAGAAAAGTTCATTTTACATGGGAAATTTTTCGTCTGCAGGGGTATTACCTTAGTAAAATAGTAAGGAAGTTACTCTATGACCGAAGGTTTAATCACTGGTTT
This sequence comes from uncultured Leptospiraceae bacterium, assembly GCA_964532545.1. Lineage (GTDB taxonomy): Bacteria > Spirochaetota > Leptospiria > Turneriellales > CAZHLC01 > CAZHLC01. The sequence continues at coordinate 17,955 of CAZHLC010000002.1, forward strand.
GTTTTCTGGGGCGATCATATCGTTGGTTTTCACTGTACTGATCTCGGCCCTTTTGCTGTGGCTCACGATACGCGAAACGCGTGAAGAGATAAGCAAGGGCAATGATCGGCTTGTTGAGCATGACCAAAAGCTGCAGCAACACCTAATAGCGATGGATCTATACGCCAAAGAAACCAACCGACGTATGATGAAATACAACCGTGAGGCCAATGAGCGCGCTGAAAAATTTCTCAAAGACATTGCCTATAAATCAAGGCAGATACTTGAGCGAGTCGACGAACCACCTGAAGAAGAAACAGCCTGAGCTATTAGCAATACCTTGACGCCGCAGGGCGACAATCTTTGCTGAAGCATGTCAAACCTGCGCAAATTACTATTATCTTCTTTATTGTTATTTCTATTCTGCGGCGACGGTCTGCGTACCAAAGAGGGTTACCTCGACTGTAAAAAGCTGCAAGTTCCTGCTGATATGAAATGTATACCCGGCGGAAAGTTTATTCGGGGCAGCAATCGCTGGGTGCAGAAAATCGACAGTTGGCGAGCCGACTTTATCAAGCAGGGCTGGCATAAAAAGATGAAAGACGAGGCGCCTGAGCAGCAAATAGACATGAGCACATATTTTCTTGATACTTATGAGGTTACCTACGGGCAATTTCAAGAATGTATCAAGGGCGGTAAGTGCCGCAAAGAAGCCAAACCCCATTATCGCTGGGTGAAGCGTAAGCCAAAGGCCCCCATGCTGGGTATGAACTGGTACGATGCCCGTGACTACTGCCGCTGGCGCGGCAAACGTCTACCTTCTGAGGCCGAGTGGGAAAAGGCAGCCCGCGGGCCCAACGGCGATAGGTACCCCTGGGGTAACGCGGCCCCTGACTGTAAAAAAGCTATCTTTCAATATAAAGGTAAGCGCGGCTGTGGCACCAAGTACACCTGGAATGTTGGCTCAATGCCAGCGGGGCACTATGGTCTCTATGATATGGCAGGCAATGCCCACGAGTGGGTCAATGACTGGTACGCACCGGGTTATGACAAGTGTGGCAAGGCCTGCATGGGTAAAGACCCAAAGGGCCCATGCGACGGTAAAGATAATTGCCCGGGCTATAAATATAAAATTGTCAAGGGTGGCTCATGGTATTGGCAGGCCGATAAAACCCTCGCCTCATGGCGCAGGCCTCATACCCCGGCGAACGAGAAGATTTATCACCACTTTGGTTTTCGCTGCGCCCTCTCGCCACAGATTAAGTGATCGAATTCAGCTGCCGCGAGGCTACAGCCGCCGATGTTGATGAGCTGGCTGAATTAAACAGGCAGTTAATCGAAGATGAGCAGAGCCGCAACAGCTGGAATAAAAAACGGCTGGCCGAGCGTATTTCTTTCTGGGTCGAAAATGAACGGTTCAAGATTGTGGTAGCTATTCACAGGGAACGTATCATTGCCTATCTTGTTTATGTGCAGCGGCCTGATGAATATGAAGAAGAGCAGACAGCTGTTTTTATGCGTCAATACTTTGTGGTTCGCGATTTGCGCAACCAGGGGTTGGGTAAAAAAATCTTTACTTCTATGAGTGAGCAGTTTTTTGCACAGGGGGTAACCCTGTGGCTTGATGTGCTTGAGCACAACGAGCGGGCCCAGAAGTTCTGGTCAGATCTGGGGTTCGCAACCTACAGCCGGGTAATGCGAAAATGAGATTTTTATTGCTATTTGCCTTAAGTGCCTCGTTACTGAGTGCCAAAGATGTGCGCATCACAAACGGTAATGTTGCTCATCCAGAAAAGTATAAAGTTGCTAAACCCGAACAGATTGTTTTTAAGATGGGCGACTATACGGTGCAGCTGTATGCCGAGCGCATTGCTCAGGGGCAGGCCGCCTATCTTGAAATCATTGGCAAAGATATTAACAGGGCCAGGGCCTATTTTAAAGGGCGTTATATTCCCCTGGTGAAAACGTCATTTGGTTATCGTGGCCTTTTCGGAATTAAAACCTATGAGAAACTGGGCCCCGCGAAACTGTCTGTCACTGTTAATAGCAAATCGAGCACATTTAATATCCCCATAAAAGACACAAAATACGCGACCTACAAGGCCAGTTTTGCCGTCAAAAACTGGTCAAATACCAGTAAGCTGGCCCGCCCCAAGGTTATAGCCATGAAAAAGCGTGATAAGGCGAAGAAGAGAAAAGTGTTTGCGGCTACCGGCCCAGACACTCTGACCCAGTTTCGTTCGCACCCCCGCGATATGCATAGAATCACTTCACCCTTTTATCAGAAGCGGGTAATCAGTCGTTTTAAGATGAAGGGTAAAAAGAAGATCAAGCTGAAACCCCGGGTTACCAGGCATTATGGCACTGATCTTAAGGGGCTTACCGGGGCACCTATTTATGCTCTGACCACAGGGCGGGTGGTTATCGCCCAGAGAATGTTCTTCGAGGGTAATTTTGTGGTTCTCGATCACGGCAATAAGATATTTACTGGTTATATGCACTTGAGTAAGATTCAGGTAAAAGAGGGGCAGTTGGTCAAGGCTGGCCAGCTGCTTGGTAAGACAGGTGCAACCGGTGCGGTAACCGGGCCCCATCTGCATGTGTTTCTACGTTTGCGTGGCATCTATGTAGAAGCGCTGTCAATCTTACCGCTGCCAATTCGCAACTGAGGAAACATTATGAAGCTGAAAGCTATTTTGATTATCTTACTGCCAGTTTTGCTGATTGAAGCAAAAACGGTTGAGCAGATAAAGAAAGAGAACCGCGCCCGCATTGCTGCGATCAAAGAGCAGGGCCGCATTTCTCGACAGAAAATCAGAAGAAAGTTCTATAAGTTTCTCACTGATTTAAAAAAGCTTGATCGTAAGGCCAGCATTGCCCTGCCCATCGATGAAAAAAATGCACGTAATATTATTGATCATAATACTCCCCCTGGCGATAAAGAGTTACCCAGAGTTTATGGTTATGTAAAAGAAAATTACCGGCTGCGCACTGCAGCCTCAGATCGCGCTATTAAAACCAGCACCCGGGTGCGAGAGGGTGAAAAGGTTGAAGTGGTTTTTATGGTGCGCAAGCGCACGACCCCTGTGCCCTGGTGTCTGGTAAAAAAGAAAAACGGTCATGAGGGTTTCATACCGGCTACGCACCTGCACAATACCAAAGATGTAACTACCACGACCACCACCACAGTCACCAGCAAGAAGGGTACTTACATTGTAAAAGTGTCTTCGGGGTTGAATATGCGTGAAGACCCGGCTACCTGGGGCGAGAAGATCACAACCATACCTTACCTTGGTAAGGTGAAAGTTCTCAAATACGGTAAGGTGCAGAAAATCGGCAAGTACACAGGCAAGTGGGCCTATGTAAATTACCAGGGGCAGAAGGGCTGGGTGTTCTCAGCGTTTCTTGCTAAACAGAAAGATATTAAAGATGATAATACCACCAATAACAATGTGGTCAGCGGCAAAATGTTTATTATGCCGGTAAGCGGCCGCATTTCTTCAAAGTTCGGGCCCCGCATTGACCCGATCACGAAAAAGAAAAAATCATATCATCGCGGTATTGATATTGTAGCCCGTCGAGGCACGCCCATTAAGGCAGCGGGCGATGGCAAAATACACGTGGCAAAGTATTCACGCAGCTATGGTAACTACCATATACTTGATCACGGTAATAACATGTACACGTACTATGCCCATCAAAAGAAATTTCGTAAGCGCCGTGGCCGGGTAAAGAAGGGTGAAGTTATCGGCTATGTAGGTTCAACGGGGCGCTCAACAGGGCCTCATCTGCACTTTGAAGTGCGCAAGGGGCGCAAGGCCTTTAACCCGAAGCATTATATTCCCAATTGACGGGCCGGGTTTCTATACATCACTTCTTGATGTTCAGGGCTTTATTCTGCGGCCGATCGGCCCTGACCATGCAGGCATCGTACTTTTTGCTGCAGTTTATTTCGCACAGAGTGCGGCTATCGGGCTGCACATAAGTTTTCAGATTATTATTGTTCATCAGGGTCGCCCCCTGGCATTGCGCGACACATTCGCGGTTGGTTATGCTGCAGGCTTCGGTTAGCGGGTTCTTCTGAGCGCTCTGGCAGCCCATACCCAGCAGCAGAGCACTGGCGATGATTGTGGTGTAAGTTAAGCCCCTCATTCTAAAATCGAAGCTACTGTATTATCTTAAAACCTGCCATTAAATATTCGGGGTTTCGATTGCTTTTTTTGGCCAATATGGCGGGCCTTTTTCGGTTGCAGGCACTGGTAGTCGTGGCGAAACCAAGAATACCGTGGAGAAAGACATAGAGAAGCAGAGCTGGGTGCTCAGCCC
>CAZHLC010000003.1:0-20001 GCA_964532545.1 uncultured Leptospiraceae bacterium
AGCTGGCTCTGAAGTTGCAAAACCTAAAAAAATAATCTTTTTGCATTTCTATTTAAATGCTAAGGGCAGGCAGAAGGTTCAACCTGGCACCTTTAAATGGGTTGAATCATCAATCGGAAAGGCTATTCACGACTCGATCAAGGGTAAATATAACTATGTAAAAATACCTGATGAAGAGTGGCAGCAATATCGCGACAAAAACAACATTACCGATAAACAAATGCTCGAACCCAGGGTCATTCGTAAGATGGGTTTTGACTTAGGGGCAGATGGTATCGTCTATGGTGATTTTTACACCAGGGCTGAAAAAGGCGGTGATGTGATTTCAGTTGAGGGGCGCATTCTGTCGGTTATTGATGGCGATGTCATTGCCAAAAAAAGAATTGAAGAAACCATTGGCCCAAAGATGTTCAATGCGGTTGAGCTCATCTCGAATTACCTGGCCAAACAAATCAAAGTATTATTCTACCCCTCAGCCTGGCAGGCTGTGTGGCGCTCTGCGCTGATACCCGGTTGGGGGCAAATGTATAAACGACGGCGCCCCTGGGCCTATACCTATGCCGGCCTGACTGCTGCGGGTCTTCTGGCTGGCAGTGGTTTTGGTTTAAGTGCCCTTATTAACCGTAACAAATACAATGGCGCCGGCCTTGATGAAGATGCCGTGCAATACCTCGAAGCCTTTGAAAGAGACCGGCTGGCTGCCCAGATTGCCTTTGGTTTTGCGGGCGTGGTCTATGTGGTAAATATTTTCGATGCATGGTTGCTTGATGGCGATTATGAGGCTTTAGCCAGACCCCAGCCTCAAACGGGTTTTAGAATCAGCGGTGATGACGCGAAGCTGATTTTGGTCTGGCATTATCGCCTTGAATAAAGTCTAAATTGGTTTCGAACGGGGCGACAGACAAACCTAAAAAATCGACAGACCTGTTTTGCTGGTAAACAGGGCCAGCGCTTTGGTGCCAATGAAAGAATTGCCGGCGGGGTCAAGTTCGGGTGAGTAGACACTGACGCTCAGCTTACCGGGCAATATAGCAACGATGGCACCCGAAACGCCACTCTTGGCCGGCAGGCCCACCCGGTAGGCGAACTCACCCACGGCATCGTAGAGGCCGCAGGTCTGCATGATGGCATTGACCCGTTTCGTCTGGCCCGCTGTTAAAACAATGTCACCTGAGATATCTTTGCCGGCATTGGCCAGAAAGTGAAAAGTGCGGGCCAGCTCAATGCAGTTCATAGTAATTGAACACTGGTGATAGTAGGCATCAAGTACGGCTTCAACATCATTGTAAATGTTATTAAAGCTGCGCAAAAAATTGCAGAGGGCCGCATTGCGGTAACCGGTGCGCTGCTCTGAAAGGGCCACCTCTTTATCATAATTGATGGTCTCTGTCTCAGCCCGTTTTCTGGCAAAATCGAGTATGTACTCTTTTACATCGTCGTGCTTTGACATGATGGCATCGGTGATCACGTGAGCCCCGGCATTAATCAGGGGGTTTCGGGGTATGCCGTTTTCATTTTCAAGTTGTACCAGTGAATTAAAGGGGTTGCCTGAGGGCTCGCGACCAACCCGCTGCCACAGGTTGTCATCGTTCTCTTGTATGGCGATGCAGAGGGTCAGCACTTTTGAGATACTCTGAATTGAAAAGTTTTCTTTGGCAGCGCCGGTCGAAAACAGTCCGCCCTCATTGGTATAAACGGCCATTCCAAATTGTTCTGGCTTTACTCTGGCCAATGCCGGAATATATGTGGCAACCTTGCCCCTGCCAAAGTCACCTTTGATTGATTGGGCAATGTCGTCTAAGATAGGTTGCAGGTTCACTGCGGTATGATTAAAAAGGGCTACCCCTGGGCCAACTGCTTTCGTAAAACCTTCTTGTCGAACTTACCGACACTGGTTTTGGGTATCGATTCTACCAGGTGAATGTCAGTGGTTTTGGGTATCTGCCATTTGGCAAACTTATCTGAAAGATAATCAATAATGCTCTTAGGCTCAATGCTCTGGCCCTCAAAGGGTACCACATAAAGAACCACGGCTTCGCCGCGCACATCATCGTGGCGACCGATCACTGCGGCCTCAAGCACCTGCTCAAGTGCCATAACTGAGTTCTCCATATCTACGGTTGAGAGCCATTCGCCGCGGGTTTTGATCAGATCTTTTTTGCGATCGGTGATCTGCATATAACCCAGCTCATCAATAGTCACTATGTCGCCGGTGCCAAACCAGCCATCTTCTGTGAAAGCAGCATTGGCTTCGGCTGATTCTGTTTTGTAGTACGATGAAGCTACCCAGGGGCCGCGCACCTGCAGCTCGCCAATATCTTTGCCGTTAAATGGCTGCTCTTGACCATCATCGCCCATTATACGCGCCTCAACCAGGGGCACCGGTAGACCCTGCTTGGCCCGCAGTGCTGCTTTTTTCTCGGCTGGCCAGCTATCAATCTGGGGTTTGAAGGCGCACAGGGTGCCAATGGGTGACATTTCGGTCATGCCCCAGGCATGAATAACCTCAACATTAAAATCGTTCAGAAAACCATCAATAAGTGATTGAGGTGCCGCAGAGCCACCAATAACCAGCCCGCGCAGACTTGAAATATCATAGTCACTTTTTTTGAGAAACTGATAGAGAGCATTCCAGATGCTGGGTACGCCGGCGGCCAGGGTGACTTTTTCATCTTGAATAAGCTCAGCCACAGGTTTACCGATAAGGTGGGGCCCGGGGTAGACTGGCTTAACCCCGGTAAGAGCACAGGCAAAGGGTATGCCCCAGGCGTTCACATGAAACATGGGCACCACAGGTAACACGCTATCACGCATGCTCAGGGCCAGGGTATCTTGCATGCAGATGGTCATAGTATGCAGAAAGGTTGAGCGGTGCGAATAGACAACGCCCTTGGGTTCGCCGGTGGTACCTGAGGTATAACACATGGCTGCAGCTGCGTTTTCATCAAGCTTTGCAAAGTCTTCTTTGCTTTCGGCATCTGCAAGCAGGTTCTCGTAGTCGAGGGTTGGCTTGAGAGCAACATCAGGGGCAGGGGCCCCATCATTCATTACGACATAGTTCTCGATAGTTTTCAGCTGCTCTTGCTGGGCTGCCAGGGGTTTAATTAACGACTTATCAACAAAAATCAATTTATCTTCAGCATGGTTAACGATATAAACCAGCTGTTCAGGAAACAGCCTGATATTCAGGGTATGCAGCACCGCCCCGATAGCCGGCACAGCGAAGTAGATTTCCATATGGCGGTAATTGTTCCAGGCGAAGGTGGCTACCCGATCACCTGGTTTCACGCCCAGTTTGCGCAGGGCGTTCATCAGTTTCAGCACTCGTTTATAGAAATCTTTAAAGGTATAGCGGTGAATGCTTTCATCGGCCATGCGGCTGACGATTTCTTGCTCAGCGTAAACAGTATTGGCCCGCACCAGCATACGGTCTAGCGTAAGCGGGTAATTCATCATCTGTGCGTTCATATATCCCCTTTGAAATGCTTAAGATTATGTGTTTTTCTTTTTGGCCGGGCTCTGGTCGAAGCCGCCCAGCATATCATCGAATTTTTTTGAGATTAAAATATCCATCAGTTCTGATTTTTTACCTGCAGCCTTTTTCTTGCGCTCACGGTAAATGGTGTCGAGGGCATCTTTGACACCCTGGCCGAACATTTCTTCAAGCATTGAAAGCGGTACCCGTGATTTTTCGTAATCAATTTCACCATTGTCTTTCAGCGGTGCGGGCAGAAGCGGCGGTATATAAAAAACCATGGGTTTGGTACCGAACTGGGGATATAAGGGCAGGGCGACTTTGAATTCTTTTACCAGGCGGTAGACGCTGCTGTTTTTATCGTTGATAAAACCAAAGTGGCGAGAGCGACCGGGGCACTGGCGCACGCAGGCCGGGGCTACGCCTTCTTCAAGGCGCGGAAAGCAACTGATACACTTCTGTGAAACCGTAAGCTCGCGGTTGTGATAAATCTTTTTATAGGGGCAGGCCGCCTGGCAGAGGCGCATGTTTTTGCAGGTATCTTCGTTGATCAGCACGACCCCGTCTTCTTTTCGTTTGAAAATAGACTGGGTAGGGCAGGCCGCCAGGCATGAGGGTTCTTCGCAATGGTTACAGATGCGGGGCATGTAGAAGTAATACCCATTGGGAAATTCTCCGGCACCCTGATCTTCATCCCAGTTGGGGCCCCACTCGGGGCGTTTACCTTCAGGTTTAAGGTGGGTCTTCTGCCCCTGGCCACCGTTAAACACTGCATCGAAGTTAAACTCCCAGGCGGCGCCGTAGTCTTTTTCTTCGGGAATCTTGCCATAAACGACTTCGCCGTCTTTCCAGCCGCCGCCCAGCTTGTTCCAGTCTTTAGGGGTGCCCTGGCCTGGTACGGTGTTTACGGTATTAAACCACATATACTCCATGCCCGGGTCATCGCTCCATAATTGTTTGCAGGCCACGGTGCAGGTCTGACAGCCTATGCACTTGTTGAGATCCATCACCATGGCGATCTGCTTATCTGATTTAGGTATGGGGTTTGCCATTATTTCACCTTCTTAATTTCAACGCGGGTATCGCGGTCACTCTGGCCTGGCTGTTTCTGGGCCAGCACCGGCCGCAGATAAATTTCATCAGCCGCCAGCTCGATGGGGTTCAGAGGCGAGGCCAGTACATCTCGATAACCCCGCCAGTTTTCGAACTGGTAATTTTCCCAGGCATGATACATGATCACCTGGCCCGGCATGGGTTTGGCGGAAATTTTTACCCGGGTGATAAAGTGGCCCACATCGTTGAAAACCTTCACTTTATCATCATCTTTCAGTTTACGTTTTTTGGCATCTTGATGAGATATGAACAGGCAGGGTTCGCCGCGCTGCAACCGCAATAATTTAGGGTCGGTGCGCCACTGGGCGTGAATGCTCCAGCGGGCGTGGCCACCTGTAAGTATCAGCGGGTAATCACCCCCTGATTTTATAGGATCTTTATGAATGGGCAGAGTCTCGCCCAGCTCTATATACCAGTCGTGATCGATATAAAACTGCACCCGCCCAGTCAGGGTATACCAGGGCTTTTTCTTCTGGGTATGCCAGGTATAGGGGGTAATGGTCTGGCCCTTTTTGATGTCGGTTGCATTACCCCAGTTGGCTGGGGCATATCCCAGGCCAGTAAAGGCCACATAACCCTTCTTTTTGATGTCATCAGAGTCGCCGGCGATATTGGTTGAATCATCGATAAACTCATCGTTGATCTTATCGTGATCTTCAGCACCAAAATCAAAGGTGAGAAAATCGTGAATTCTATCTAGAAACCGGGTTTTATCATGGCGAGTTTTAAAAGTGGCGTCGCTCATCTCTTCGGCTTTTTTCTGAATTTTTTCTGCCAGCATACAGACAATCTGCCATTCGTTTTTGCTTTCACCTACGTTTTCAACCACCTTCTGGGTTGAATGCAGAAAGGGCACGACGCTGTTTGAATTAGCCACCATCGATGTGCCTTTTTCATAGGCTCCGCTGACGGGCAGAACGTAGTCGCTGTACATGGCGGTGCTGCTCATACGCATATCAAGGGTTACCACCAGGTCGAGATCGGGCCAGAGGTTCTCTGTGAGGTTGGCGCTGCCCCGCAGGCGCCGCAGTAGGTTACCACCGCAGGCAAAGAAGATCTTCGGTTTTTTGTCTACATCGACGTGAAAGGTATCTTCAATGGTTGATTGCAGGTAGACATTCAGGGGCTTTTTGAGGTGAGGGTCATACTTATCGGTGTGCCAGCTGGTTTCAGACATGCCGGCATGGGCTACCCAGTAGAGGGTTGAGTTGGTCATGACCTGGCTGGCGTTAAAAACATCTACCCCGTATTTGTATGCGGCCAGGTGGTAACTTTTCTTTTTAAAAAGGTGCTGCCAGAAGCTGGGGCCCTTATCAAGGGCATATTGCAGCCGGTTTTCACGGGCTACTTCACTTTCATAGATCAGTTTATTACTGCCATCGGCGATAAGAAATGAAGTCGAAACAAAACCAGAGCCCTTGCGGCCGAGCTGGCCTGCCAGCATAAACACCAGAATCATCGAACGCTGCATGATATCGCCGTGGTAAAATTTTGAGATGGCGCTGGTGCAGACATTGGTGGCTGCACTGGCCTTACATAATTTGCGGGCCAGCATGCGAATGGTTTCGGGGTTCACGCCGCAGATTTTTGCAGCGTATTCGGGAGTATATTTTTTCAGCTGCTTCTTCAGAATAGCAAAGACCGGGGTGACCTTGACATAACCCTGTTTTGTTCTAATACTGAAGGTTCCCTCAAGAGCCGGGTCAATCTTACCCAGGGCCAGTGAGGCCTGGTCAGCTGCATCAAGTTTCTTCTTACGCAGATTATAGCGGTAGGTCTGTTCTTTTGAGCCACCATCGACTTCGCTGGCCCGCAGCAGTTTCTGGTTATCTGTGCGAACCAGAAAGGGCAGGTCGGTCTGCTCTTTGACCATCTGTGCATCAAAAAGTTTTTCTTCGATCATCACATGGGCCATGGCATTGGCGAGGGCCGAGTCGGTACCGGGTTTTACTGGCACAAATATATCTGCATGAATGGCTGAGGCGTTTAGATCTGGCGCAATTGAAATGACCTCGGTGCCATTGTAGCGGGCCTCGGTAATAAAATGAAAGTTGGGTATCTGAGTATAGGCGGGGTTGCCACCCCAGATGATAATCAGGTCAGAGTAAAAATAATCACCGCCAGAGCGGTCACCGGCAATCTCACCGTAGGTTACTGCAGCACCCTGCTGGTCATCACCCAACTCTGTATTAATATCTAAAATAACGCTGTCTAAAAACTCAAAGAAGCGAAACATACTGTAGAAGGTGGTATAGCTCACCATGCCCGTTCCGCCGGGGTCGACCACAATGGCCTGGGTATAATCTTCTTTGATGGTTTTGATAATCTGGTTGGCGATGTCATCGAGGGCTTCATTCCATGAGATCGGCTTCCATTTGCCTTCGCCCCGTTTACCTACCCGTTTGAGCGGCTTAGTCACCCGGGCTTCATTATACATCATGTTGCTGTAGGTGCAGCCCTTCTGGCAACCCCGGGGGTTAAAGTCTGGTACATCGGGGTTCTCTTGGGGGTAATCGGCCACCTGTTCTTCGCGAATGACCTTGCCATCTTTGGTGAATACGTGAAAGGCGCAGTTTTGCTGAAACCAGCAGTTGATATTGTGAGTGCTTATGGTGGCCGTGTCGTAGTCAAGTTTTGCCCGGTAGCGGTCTGCAAATGTTGGCTTTTTCTTCTTTGCCGGGGCTTTTATCTTCTCTATTTTTTCTGCCGCACCTACTGCAGAGGTGGCCATGGCCGCCCCGCAGTAGGCTGCAGCAATGCGCAGAAAATCATGGCGATTAATTTTCTGCCCGAGGCGGGCCGAAAGCTCATCAAGCATTTTTTGCAGTCGTTTATCTTCTTCTTTGTTTGCCATTAGATTGTATGCCCCAGCCCGAAGGTAAATGCCAGGTGGTTGAGATTAAGCCCATTCAGCTGGGCAATGTTATAGTGTACCCCCAGAATAAGGTGGTAATAGACCCCGTAGATAAATGAGTCACCCTGCAGCAGAGTGGCCAGATGTACAGAGGCCGCCGGTACCAACCCGTTACTGAAACGCGTATGTGAGATGATGGCCCCGCCACCGTTGGCCCCGGCAATCAAGGCCAGATCGCCCAGCCTGAGAAAGTGGGCACTGGCCCCAAGCCCCAGATAGTTAAAGCGCATGCCGTCGGCCCTGTTAAAGGGTATCTGCAATACTCCGTTAAGGGCTAGGCGCTCAAGCAGGTAAAAGCCCCAATCGCCCCGCCAGGCATAGTAGTTTTCGTTCTGGTATTGGCCCAGAGCAAAGTGGTTGGTCAGGCGCAGACTGCCCCGCCTGGGCTGGTTGGGTGATTCTTTAAAAGAAATACGAAAAAGTGATGGTGTTTGGGCCAGCAAAAAGGTTGAGTGCAGCAAAAAAACAATGATCAATCTGCTCACCGAACGATCAGATAATAGCCTACTACTATTTCAAGAAAAAAATTGTCTTGTCGCTGATTCGAACCCAGAAAAAGCTTTCTACATCTTTGAGCCAAGCCTCTAATATCCCCATAATGAAAATTAAGCTGCACTTTATATTACTGCTTTCTCTGCTCTTAGCGGGCGCAACCAGTATCGGTGCATCTTATGTGGTTGAATGCACTTTTCAGGTGAAGGTTTTACCCTTTCAGGGCAGAAGAAAACCCATGGGTTTCAGCGATCTTTATTCGCCTATGAGATTTAAGGTTCTCAAGGTGCTGGCTGCCGGTGGCCATGGGCCCAGGCAGTGCTATGCCATGAAGGGTAAAACCGTGACTGAGAAAGTTATGGTGAAAGATCAGCACCTGAAGGCCGGGCGTATTGTGACTCTGGCCCACAATTATGGTAGCTCACAGGCTGGCGAATGGAGCAACTGGATTCATATGCCCCCAAAGACAAGGCCGGGGCAGAAATAAACGATTTTTCTTTCGATTTTGCAATTAAATAAGCAGCTGGCTCTATCTTTTATAAATTGGCACGATGGAAGACTCTTATCTCTATTATGCGATCGTCTATCTGGTAGCAGCCGTTATTCTAGTTCCGCTTTTTAAAAAGCTGGGGCTGGGGGCGGTGCTTGGGTATCTCACTGCGGGTATTCTGATTGGCCCCTATGGTTTCGAGCTTATTGAGCACAATATTCTACACTTTGCAGAATTTGGTGTGGTGCTGCTGCTGTTTCTAATCGGCTTAGAGTTAGAGCCCTCACGTTTATGGAAGTTGCGACAATCGGTTTTTGGCCATGGGCTTAGCCAGGTCGCGGTTACTTCTGTTCTGTTATATGTTATTGGTCTGATGTTCGGCCTTAGCCACCTTGCGGCTGCTATTGTGGCCTTTGCACTGTCTCTGTCGTCAACGGCCTTTGTCTTACAGATCTTAGCTGAACGCAACGAGATGAATACTCTTTATGGCAGGTCGGCATTTTCTGTGCTGCTTTTTCAAGATCTGGCGGTGATTCCTGCCATGGCGATTATACCCCTGTTTGCCGATACAGGCCAGGGGGGCTCAACGCAAGACATGCTGATTGCCGTCGCGAAAGTAGTCGGGGTAATTGCCGGGGTGATTGTTGCCGGCCGCTTTTTGCTGCGCCATGTGCTGCGGGCCATCGCCGTTTCGCGCATTCATGAAATTTTTACCGCCCTGTCACTATTGCTGGTTCTTGGCATTGCCTACCTTATGCATACAGTGGGTCTGTCTATGGCACTTGGCAGTTTTCTAGCCGGTGTGCTGCTGGCTGACTCTGAATACCGCCATGAGTTAGAGGTAAACATTGAGCCCTTCAAGGGGCTGCTGCTTGGTCTTTTCTTTATCGCCGTGGGCATGTCGGTAAATTTTGAATTACTATTATCTAAACCACTCATACTGGCAGGTTTGGTCGTTATCTTGATGGCCGTTAAGTTTGCAGTGTTGTTTGGCCTGGGCCGCAGCATTGGGTTGCCCAGCCAGTCAACCACCAACCTGGCCTTTCTTTTACCCCAGGGGGGAGAATTCGCCTTTGTGATTTTTACTGTGGCATTGAAGTACAAGTTGGTCGAGAGTGGTGTCACCGATTTGTTGATTCTGGCCGTGACTGTTTCTATGGCGCTTACCCCCCTTGGCATTCTTTTAAATGATAAGGTAATCAAAAAGCGTACTCTACGTGATGAACAAGATCTTTATGACGAAATTGAAGATGAAGATAATCCGGTGATTGTGGCTGGTTTTGGCCGCTTTGGCCAGATCGTTTCGCGTGTTCTGATGAGTCAGAAAATCGGGGTTACCGCTCTCGAGCACAGCGCTGAACAGGTTGAAGTGGTGCGCCGCTTTGGGCAGAAGATTTACTACGGTGATGCCTCACGTATTGATCTGCTGCGGGCCGCCGGTGCTGAAAAAGCTAAACTGTTTATTCTGGCTATTGATGATGTTGAATCATCGCTGCAGACAGCCGAGGTGGTACGGCAGCATTTTCCTGATTTGAGGGTTATGGCAAGGGCCCGCAACCGCAGCCACGTTTTCAGATTAATTGAGCTGGGTGTTGAGACCTTCTATCGTGAAACCTATTCTTCGAGCCTCGAGATGGCCAATGATACCCTGCTTGGCCTGGGCTTCAGCGACGGGCAGGCAAAACGGGCTGTAAGCGAATTCAGACAGCATGATGAAGCGCTGCTGGTCGAGCAGCAGAAAGTGCATCATGATGAGGCCCAGCTGATCAGCCTGACTACCGAAGCCAGCCAGCAGTTGAGCGAGGTTTTTGCTGCTGATAAAGAAGAAGTCGCCTGAGAACAGGCTAAAAAAACTTGCAGCTGGGGCCACTCTGGGGCGTCTAATATCCCAAATGAAATTATTTGCCTACAGGGCCCTGGCCCCACTTTTACTTATTCTGCTGGCCTTTTCGCTGGGTGCTGAGAGCAGCCAGGGCGAGCTTTCAGAGGCGCCAGAGCAGCAAACCCCCGCTGCCATAACAAAAACCATCATTAATAAAAGAAGTCTGCAGGTAGATTTGACAAAGCGCCGCTCGGTGGCTGAGTTTTTTCGTAAGCACTATGTACCCTATGGCAAGGTACCCAATAAATGGTCGGGTAGTACTACTTCATGCAGTGTTGGTAATAACAGTAAGGCCTATAAGCAGGCGACTCTGCAACAGCTGCGCTTCTACCGCGCCATGGCGGGGGTGCCGACTGATGTTGATTTCGCTGAGAAATTTAACGGCCCAGCCCGGGCCGCGGCCCTGATGATGCAGGCCAAAAACAATTTAAGTCACGGCCCACCACCAAGTTGGCCCTGTTACACCGCCCAGGGCAAAAAGGGGGCCCAGTCATCTAATCTCTGCCTTGGCTGTGTGGGCCCTAATGCAATCTCTGCCTATGTACGCGATAGCAATGTGCGTGCTGTGGGCCATCGGGTCTGGGCTCTGCACCCCCGGCAAAAGGTGCTGGGGTCGGGCAGCAGCAAAAGAGCCCATGCCCTCTATGTTTTTGGCGATTGGCGCCCCGAAGCTGAGGTAGCTCACATAAAATCTGTGGCATGGCCACCGGCCGGTCACGTGCCCTACCAGCTGGGGTTCTCACCTGAATATCCCTGGTCATTTTATGTTGTGAAGGGTAAAGAAATTGATCACAGTAAGGCCCGTATCAGTATGCGCATGAAGGGCCGCCGGGTTTCAGTCTATAAAGAGCAGAACAAACATATACTGGTGTGGTACCCCAGGGGCTTACCCAGAATTAAAAAGGGTAAGAAAAAAGAAGATACGGCCATAACCGTAAATATATCAAACATTGTGGTTGATGGTGAAAGCAAGGCGTTTAAGTATAAAGTGAAATTTATTAACCCCGAAGCGGTGCTGACTGAAGACTCAGAAGAAGAAACCGAGGTGTATATTGACCCCAGGCTTTCGCGCAGGCTGCTGGTCAACTCTAAGATGGGTCAAGCCTACAAGGTACGCGTACTACTCAGAGTGGGTGCTGACCCCAACGCCCGCTACCAGGGTTGCAGTGCATTGATTTATGCAGCCTACTATGGTCACTATGATATTGTAAAGATGTTATTGGCTGCCGGGGCGAAGGCTGACTATAAATACAAAAATCTTACTGCCGCTGTCTTTGCGAAAAGCCAGGGGCATATGAAAATCTGGCGGTTTCTATCAAAGCAGACAGGCGAAGCTGATGATGTGCCCCAGGTATTGCACCGTCAAAGATTAGAGCTGCCGAGGCCCTGAATTAGTGCAGCAAGCCCAGGCAGAGAATATCGAGGTTGCCCTCAAGCCATTTCTTACGAAACTTCTTTTCGGTTATGTCGGCGCCCTTGAATATCTGGGTAATAGGTTTATGATGTAGAATCTGGGTTGCGAACCGATCCCAAAGCAGGCCACTGATCATGGGCAGGTCAGCATCGGCACGCACTACCCTGATTTTTTTACCTGATTCGAGAAACTTGATGAAGCTGGTCTGGTAATCTGAAACCCCCTTCATGGCCTCGGCATAGGCCGGTAGGTGAATGATCTCTTTCCAATTATAGATAATTTCAAGCAGGTCTTTGTTTTCAATCAGGGTTTGCAGAGTCTCTTCACAGAATAGGCGAAGCCTGACAGTAAAATCTGCCTTGTCTTTGGCCGGTTCGTTAATAATGCGCAAAGGGGTGCGATACATATCAGGGCTTACATTAAGAAGAAGATCATTCACCAGCCCCTCTTTGCTGCCAAAATAATGTACCACCATATTGAGGCCTACATCGGCTTCTTTGCAGAGGGCCCGCACCGGGGTGCCCTTGACGCCATTTTCTGCAAATAGCTTAATCGCTGCGTTTAATAGCCGATCTTTTGAGCTTAGTTCGCCCATGATACGAATGTATCATTTTTTTGTACGATTGACACTTTTTTTGGCCGGTTTTGCGGGGTTGTGTATATAGTTACCGTATGATACATGTGTATCATTAATATTTACAAGTGTATACTTGGAGGGTTTAACTATGGAATATTCAACAAGCGAGATATCAGCAGATTTTAACTACGAGTCTAAGTTCGTTGAGGTTATGGGCAGCAAGATTCATTATATCGAAGAAGGTGAGGGCGACCCCATTCTGTTTCTACACGGCAACCCCACCTCGAACTATCTGTGGCGTAATGTAATACCCCATGTGAGTAAGAGCGGCCGCTGCATTGCACCTGATTTGATTGGTATGGGAAAATCTGAAAAGCCCGATATACAGTATGGCTTCAAAGACAGCTATGCCTATCTTGAAGGCTTTATAGAGAAACTTGGCTTAGAAAATGTTACCCTTGTTTTACACGACTGGGGGTCGGGCCTTGGTTTTCACTATGCTAATCTGCATCGAGACAACATCAAGGCCATTGCATTTTTCGAGGCCATGATTAAAACCTATAAATGGCAGAGCTTCAGCTTCGATGTTCGTATGATGCTTAAAATGATGAGAATGCCGGTTTTTGGCTGGCTTATGGGAAAGGTTTTTAACCTGTTCATTAAAAAAATGCTGCCAGATCTGATTGAGCGTAAACTCAGCAATGACGAGCTGGCTGTTTATGCTGAACCATATAAAACAATTAAGAGCCGCACACCCCTGCTGGCCTGGCCGAGAAGCATACCCATCGCAGGCAAGCCTGCCATGGTTCACACGGCTGTTCAAAGTTATCGGCAATGGCTTACCGAGACAGAAATTCCCAAGTTGTTAATCTACACAGACAAAGGGGTAGGAATTCTGCCCGAAGATGTCGAATGGGTCAAAGCTAACATGAAAAATGTTAATACAGTGCGTCTTGAGCGGGGTACACACTTCATTCAAGAAGATGACCCCCATGGTATCGGCGAGGCAGTGGCGCAGTGGTATAGCACAAAAAACTCAAGTATAGCTGGCTGAAGAATAAACCAGAGCCAGGTTTGACTCAATACCAGTTTTCAAACCTGGCATATTTTTTCAGAAAGTCTTTATCAAGCTTGCCCTTTTTTACTTCGCGTCTGATATTCTCAATGGTTTTACGGGGAATATATTTGCTGATAAAATTTATTAACCAGTTGGGCATGTTACCACCGGGGTCGGCATGCATGGTGAAATCTACCCAGGTCTTTTTACCCTGATATTTCTTTAAGGGTTTAAAGTACCACTTGGTTCTAATCATTTTGACCCGCACGTGGCTTTTTTTCTCAGGCGCTCTGGGGTGGGTGGTGGCGGCCCCTTTAACCACGATATGACGCTTGTTCTCATCAACAATCAGTTTGAGCTTCATCAGATAATCACGGTCAGTAAACGGAAAGGGAATCTTCGCTGCATTGTAGACCACGAGTTCAGAATCAGAGAGACGCTCTACAATACGGTTATTGTAGGTGTTTTTGTTCCAGCGTTTCTGGTTCTTTACGTCTTGTAGCAGGGCCAGTATCTTTACTACCGAAGCGTCAACAATGCCACTGCCTCTGAATTTAAGAACCGGCGAGCCTTCAATGTATACCCGCTGCACTCTGATACCATTTTTGTAGCTAACGTTCTGCCACTTGGCAGAAACTGTAAATGCTAACAGAAAGAAAGGTAAAAGAAACCTGGTGAACCTTTTAAAAGCCATCGGCCATAGCATAGTGTTAATCAACGGGCGCAGCCATAAAAAACGACCTTTTGAGGGTGAAAAACGTCTAATTATCGAAGAGCAAATGAAAGTTTTAGCAGACAAAGATCTGCTGCGAAGCTTTCGAACATTTAACGAACAGGGCGGTAAGTTTCGCGTAGCAGTCATTAACTCTTGCAACCTCGATTGCTTTTTCTGCCACAACGAGGCGATGGCAAACCCGAGGCGGGCGCAAGAGAGGGGTTCTGTTAAACAAAATCTAACCCTCGAGCAACTCTCAGAAATCATCGACGCCTATACCCTGCTGGGTGGCCACCAGGTCAACATCACGGGCGGTGAGCCGCTGCTGCTCAAGAATATCACCTCTTTTTTAAAAAAGATTAATAAACGAGCCAGCCGGTTGATGGTAAACAGCAACGTGGTGAATGTTCAGCGCCTGCTGGCCGAACCAGTGGTTAAGAATGTTGATTGTATTCTGGCTTCGTTGCATACCACCAGCGATCAAGACTTTCTCAAACATTTGCATGGTAAGAGTGCCCAGCGGGTGCAAAACAATATTCTCGCGCTGCGCAAGCATGGCTACCCGGTAGAGATGAACTATTCACTGGGCAACTATAACAAAGAACAGTTTGATGCAGTCTTAGAGTTTGCCATCGGTCATAAAATTCCCCTGAAAACTATAGCGCTGGTGCGTTCGAATGAGAAAAAGAACTTTTATGGGGGAGAATGGATCGACCCAGAATGGATTGATCTGAAAATCAGAGCCAGGGGCGGGCAACGATACGAAGTGAAAGATGCCCTCGGTGGCCAGACCTCGGTCTACCGCCTGGGCGACTTAAAGCTCAAGGTGAAAAACATTGCCCGTGGTCGCCTGTTAACCGAGTACTGCGCAGGCTGCCCCTACGAAAAAATATGCGGCGAAGGCATTTATGGTTTAAGGGTCGGAACCGATGGAATCTGGAAGCCCTGCCTGCTGCACAAAGAAAAGTTCAGCAGGGTTGAGCAGCACAGCTATCGCCAGCAGATTCTAGAGCAGATCAATGCTATGATTGGCGATTTCAGCCGTGCGCATTTCAAGCAGGGTATACCCGGTTAAGCCCGCCCCGGTGGCAGAGGTATTAGCAGGCTGGTGTTCTTACGATAGGCCTGAAACTCGGGCATATGGCCATAACGCTTCTCAGAGCTTTCTTCAAGCAGGGGAATGCCACTGACCTTTAACAGAATGAAGGTGATAAACAGCGGGCCCAGCACGGCGAGCCACTGCAGACCCTCATAAACCGCAATACCAATAACAAAGATTCCCCACCATAGCAGAATTTCACCAAAGTAATTGGGATAGCGTGAGTATTTAAAAAGCCCACTGCCCATGAACTTGCCTTTATTTTCGGGTTTATTGCGAAAGGCAAACTTTTGCGCATCAGCAACAGTTTCTATAATAAAGCCCACCAGCCACATGCCCGCGCCAATGTAGTCAAGCAGGCCAAGAGCTGACTGGCTATCGCTGCTGCCTACCATGTTACCAGGCATGAATGCTATAAATATGACTGCCCCCTGAAAAGACCAGAAGGCTAGAAAGTTTAAAAAGTTTTCACGGCGGCCATCAAACCGTGCATCGTGTTTGATTTTGAGAATGCGGGCAAACAAATAAGCAGCCAGGCGCAACCCCCAGATGATAATCAGGGCCATAATCAGTATGTTACGCTCGCTCAGGTGTTCAGGTAGAAACAGAAAAAGGGCAGCCAGTATGATAAAGGTCATACCGTAGACAAGGTCTGTGAGCTTGTCAGTTTTAAAAGTGCTGGCGAAGGCAAAGAAAAATGCCTGCACCCCGAATGAAACCAGCGCGGTAAACAGCAGGTTGTTGTAATCAAAATCAAACAGAATATTCATTGCAGTGGCTCTACTTCGACCATTACTTCATTGGTGCGCAGAAACCAGGGCGTGAAGGGAGAGTTATAGCGGGCCCAGATCACATTGCCCTTTGCTTTCAGGCTGTTTTCATTGAGCGCGGCCATTAACTTTTTTTCATTTTCTTCGTAATTTGATTTCGACCAGCCACCCTTATACCTGACCACTGCCATATAACGTGGTTCAACCTGTACCAGTTTAACCCGGTTATCTTCGGGCTTCGGCAGTTGCTCAAGGGTGTATTTATCTGGCATTATAAACGATATGGTGTATGATGAAGCACCGCTTTTTACCAGCCTGGTGAGGTTCTTATCTTTGAGATCTAACTTCTGCTTAACCGGGGCCGTCATGGCAATTTTCTGTTTGCCATCGCGCTTCTTGGCGAAAATATAAGATGCCAGTCGGCGAAAACCCTCGTTGCCTACTTCATTGAATTCGCCCTGAACGGTGGTCTGGGCTTCGATTTGCCCGCCATATTTTCGAATTTCAACATTGCCGGCTTTTTTGACCGGCTGAAAGGCCGGCTTTTCAATTGAACCACAGGCAGCAAATACAAGCGCCAGCGGTAGTACTACTGGAAATATCTTCATAACCAGAATATATTAAAGAAACGCCATATTGTCAAATGTTTTAATTAAACCATTGACACCAGTTCTATTGGGTGAAAGAAACGATGTTTGAAATCTCTGATTCGCGCCCGCCGTCGAAACCACTGACCCCCAGATAGCTGGTTCCGCTGGGAAAACTGAGATTCTGCAATGAGATACTCGTGGCGTTTTCAACGGTGAAGAGTACAAATTCGCTGTTATACTTGTCATTACCATCGGGCACTGAATTCAGATAGTAATAAACGAAATAGGTGGTAACCGCCTGATTGGCCGGGTCTGAATCTGGGTCTACAGAAGCCGTCCATTCTAAGGTGGTATTGGTGGGATAATCAAAGTTAATAATCTGGGGGGCGCTTGGTTTTTCACCGCCGACTACATTCTCTAAATTCGAAAAATAATCATTGGGTAGTGGTGAGCGCATGGTGCAGGCTGGGGCCCACAGTAGTATAGCCAGCAGTAAACCAGAGACTCTGGTCATTTCTGTTTTCTCTCTTCTTTGTTTGCTTTTTCTTCAGGGGGGCGGTATTTGATAAACTGCACTGGCTTTTGCATGACCGAGGTAACCAGCCTTGCGTTGCGCAGCACATAGTGATCATGTTCACTGAGTATGCCCGCCTGATTAATATGAAATTTGGCCTTGCGGGTCTGGCCCACTGTAAGATAGGCCATGGCCAGGTTGTTGTGATGCAAAGCGGTCAGTTTACGGCTTTTTTTCTGGTCGATGAGGGCCGATTTCAGCATGGTTATGGCCTGCGCTGATTGATTTTTTCTAATAGCGTCATACGAACGGTCAAGGGTTGTCTCACCGGTAAAAAGGTAAAGGCTGTCACTGCGCCAATATACCTCTTTGCCTGATTTATCCCAATATGCGGGTTCGGGTACTCTGTTTACTGTTTCAGCAGGGTTGACGTGATTCACCGGCCGCTCGACCTGATAATATAAAAAAGGAAATTCGACCGGCCGCTGCAACATCACAGTCTGCGATGAATAGCAGTTTGCCAGCAGCAAAATCAGCAAAACAGGCCAGCGATGCATAATAGACCAATATAGCTTTAGCTTGACAAAGTGTCAATTATTGGCAGCGCCCATTATGAAGCTTATTGTAGGGTTAAAAAATCCCGGTAAACAATACCGAAATACCCGCCATAACCTGGGGGCCCTGGCTCTCGAACATCTGTTCAGCGGGGCCAGTTTCAGCCTTGAAAAAAAAATGCAGGCCGAAGTTGCCACAGTTTCGGCCGGTGATGAAAAATACATTCTGGCCCAGCCCACCACATATATGAATTTATCAGGCGAGGCGGTCAGTAAATTACGTTCTTACTATAAGCTGACCAATGAGCAGATTATTGTTCTGCATGATGAAGTTGAGTTGCCCCCCTTTGAAGTGAGATACAAATTCGGCGGTGGTCACAAAGGTAACAATGGTCTGCGCAGTATCATCAAAGAACTGGGCAGCGCTGATTTTCACCGGGTAAGGCTGGGGGTAGGGCGGCCGGCCGATGAGCGAATTTCAGTGGCAGACTATGTGCTTTCAAGTCTGCCGCCAATTAAAGAAGAGTTCTATATCGAGGTAGCAGAAATTCTCAAAGAAAACTGCGGCATTAATGTCTGACTCTGATTTACAACAGAGAACCAGGGCCCTTGAGAGCCAGGGGCTTCTGCGCAGCTTGAAACTGCACCCGGGTAAAATTGACTTTACCTCAAATGATTACCTGGGGTTGGCACAGAATACAGAACTATGGGCCAGCTTTCAGCGGGCCATTAGCGACCACCGGCAACCAGCTCTGGGGTCAACCGGTTCAAGGTTGCTTGCTGGCAACAGTGAATTGGCCGAAGAGCTTGAATCTTATTTTGCAGACTTCTTTCAATGCCAGGGGGCGCTGCTGCTTAATTCAGGTTACATGGCCAATATGGCTATGTTAACCACTCTTGCTGAACGCAATCATGTTATACTCTATGACAGTGAAGCCCACGCTTCGATCAAAGATGCGGCCCGCCTTTCAATGGCAAAGTGTTTTGCGTTTCGTCATAATGACCTGGCTGATCTCGAAACAAAATTGCAGCAGACCGCCAGAACACACTGGGTCGTGGTTGAATCACTTTATTCAATGTCAGGTGATTTTGCCAGGCTTGCAGAAATCTCTGAGTTGTGTCAAAGGCATGGTGCACGCCTGCTGGTTGATGAAGCACATACCACAGGTATTGCCGGCGACTATGGTGAAGGCTTCTGCCTGCAACAGAAGGTTGCAAGCCAGGTGTTTGCCCGGGTGCACACTTTTGGTAAGGGGCCGGCCTCAATGGGGGCTGTGGTATGTGGTTCAAACGAACTGAAACGTTTACTCATCAGCCGGGCCCGTATGTTTATTTATACCACAGCCCTGCCCGAGTACACTCTACTGCATCTCAAACTGGCCTTCGAATATCTGCAGAAAAACTATGCCATGTTGATTTCTGCGCTGCGAAAAAACATAGAGATGTTTGGCGGGCCAAAGTCAAGTGAATCACCCATTCAGCCGGTTTTAGTATCAGGCGTCGATGCCGTGAAACAAAAGGCCGCAAACCTTCAGGCCAGTGGTTTGCTGGTTATGCCCATTGTGAGCCCCACTGTGCCGGCTGGCCACGAGAGGTTACGTATCTGTCTGCACAGCTTCAACACTGAAGATGAAATCAACATATTGAAACAAGGGCTGAGCTGAATGAACCAATACTTCGTTACGGCCAATCATACCTCATCGGGCAAAACCATTGCCAGTGCCTTGCTCTGTCGCCAGCTGCAGGCTGCGTATTTTAAGCCGGTGCAGGCCGGCGACCTCGATAATACTGATTCGATGACGGTGAAGCGCCTGGCCCCCAATACATTCATTTACGAAGAACTGTTTAAACTTTCTTTGCCCATAAGCCCCCATGCGGCAGCGCGCCATGACGGTTTGAGCTACAGTTTAAGTGATTTCAGGCTGCCTGTGCATGAAGGGCCCCTGGTTGTTGAAGGGGCAGGGGGCCTGCTTTCACCCATAAACCAAGACCATACCTGTGCTGACTTGATCGCCGCCCTGGGGCTGCCGGTTATTCTCGTTATTAATTTTTATCTTGGCAGCATCAATCATACCATGCTCACCATAGAGGTTTTGCAGAGTCTGCAACTCGAAGTGGCAGGAATCATCTATAATGGCAGTGAGCCTCAATCAGAAGAGTTTATCAGAGGTAAGCTGCCCTTTGAGGTACTGGGCCGCTTGCCCACGTTTGACGCCTTGACTGCGCAGAAGCTGGCTGAAACAGAGGTCGTTTTTAATCTACCAGGTCAACACCCCCCTCGGTGAAGGGGTGATCGCGTAGCAGGCGGTCAGCCGTCATGAGAACTGCTTTAAACAGATGGTACC
>CAZHLC010000004.1:0-19573 GCA_964532545.1 uncultured Leptospiraceae bacterium
ATCAGGTTCTCAAGTACCGGGGTCAGACGGTTTTGCTGAAGCTTACCTTTGACCACAGGTGAGAACATCCGTCGATGATAGCCTGTGCGGCTTTCAACCTTTCAGTATCATTGAGATATGCCAGGTTGAATTCTTGTTGTTTAGACATGCTATACCTCTTTTAGACCCGGGCTAATCTGGCGCTTTCGCGCCAGATTTCAGCCCGCTACAGAATTGGGAATGATGTAGATATTCGCGCTGTTCAGTGCCTTACGCACTTTGTATGCGCCACGAATAAGCACACCAAATTGTTCTTCAATGACCGGGCTCATTCGGTTGATAACATCACGCTCTGGTGTTGCCATAGTCAGGCCGAAGAAGTCAAGGTCACCAATAAAGTCGTTACCCTGCATAGTAACGATAACTTTACCAGTTACATTCTGCATCTGGTCAAGTGGCATTACGTGTAATGTGTTTACCATCGTGAACCTCCTTTTAATTTTTATGCGGCGACGGCCGGATTCGAACCAACGACAAACAGAGTAGCTTGTAAGACAATTCTGGGGGAACCCGGGGCTGGGTTCAAGACGAGTTATCAAATTTAACTTCACAGGTTAAAAGCCTGTTGCTCTACCAAACTGAGCGACGTCGCCAATTTTAGTGCATTATAGAAGGGGGCAGCCTGCACCTCCTTCAGGCTACCCCCCGGTTGATTTACTTATCTGAGAATAAGTATTCGGGCCGGTTGGATTCGAACCAACATAATTTTTGCTTGTAAGATAATTCTGGGGGAGCCCAGAACAGGGTTCAAGTTGTATTATCTGTGTAACTAATCACAGTTTTCAATGACTGTTGCTTTACCATTTAGCTACGGCCCGTTTTTGCCCCCGAGCGGGGGTCTTTTGCACCCAGGGCAGGGTTCGAACCTGCATAACACTGGTTAACAGCCAGCTGCCTTGCCAGATCGGCCACCTGGATAGATTTTGCGCCCCTGATGGGATTTGAACCCACACCTGTTCGGTCGACAACCGAGGGCTCTGCATTAAGCTACAGGGGCATATGTGGCTGAACTTCGAGTTGAACGAAGATCTCTGGTTTTTCAGACCAGCGGCCCCGTCGCCTCACCTATTCAGCCATAATGGGGCGAGAGTAAAACAGAGTCTGCCAGCCAGAGCCCGGCTGCTTCAAGGCAGCCCATTGTCTGCCCGCAGTACCTGAGCCCGACCAAACCAGTCGTCTCTGCCTCTCGCCCCGCTTTTTTTGAGTATCATAACGTGCGGCGAACGGGTAAGCGCCGCATGCACCAATATGTATGTTGTCAACTGTGCGGGCATAACTTACCCGCGGGCACGCAGCTACCCCTCTGGGTACACGTACCGTAGTCTGCAAGGCACCTTGTTTTACCTCGCAGCTGCAAACCTTGCTATGATTAAGATGCAGATGCGGGTTTAGGCGAAGGCCTTACCAAGATCTGAATTAATGAACTGGGTATCGACTGGCGATATGGGCGTATTATGGGCGCGCATGCGCAACGCAGCCTCATGCCAAGACGAGACAACAGTAAGACCGGCCGGCCAACTGCCTCTCAGAGAGTTATATGTCGTCACTATGGTCAACATGGTTCTAACCCCGTGAGCAAAACCTTTGAACGCATGGGCTTGCTCACACTTATTATAACGTTAGATTCTAATATAAACTAACAAAAAAAAATTCTAACCAAAAATTCCTTTAATGAGAGAATATCTAACTGGTACTAGTCTAAAGAGAGAAGTAATCCCCCAGACTGTCGTAGCCAGGAAAAAAATTTCAATGAGAACATCTCTTCTTCGCATATTGTTCTCAACATCGCGAAGAAGCGGGCTGTTAAACCAATTTTATAGCTTGTTCTTATACAGCTATCCTGGGTCAGAAGACGCCCCGAATTTAGAGAGAGCCTGAAGAAAAAAGTATATCGATTCATTAAACATTACATAGATGCGCTCACATGTGCCACAGAAAGTGCTTTTCAATATGATCTTTATCAGGGGTATTGGGCCATGGGTACCACTTCACGAATTATAGTTGTTCTTATTGCTATATCATTATTTGCCAGTTGCTCTGAACAAAAGCAGCCAAGCTTGCTACAATTAGCACAAATACCAGTGACGATAAAGGCACCCGGGGGTGCGATTGAGGCGATTCGTGCCCTTGTAAAAAACGGTGCTGATGTTAATCAGCATGATAAGCAGAATTATGGTTTTACAGCATTGCATTACGCAGCTGCCAAGGGCAACGCCCAATTAGTCGAATATTTGCTTTCAAAAGGCGCTAAAGTCAATGCTAGAGGCCAGGCTGTGATCTCGGGGCGAACGTTAAAATATGGCACCCCCTTGCACCATGTTGCAGGGCAAGAAGCGAAAGCTAGCCCAAAATCTCTGATAAAGGTTGCTGAGTTGCTTCTAGCAGCGAAAGCTGAGATAAATGCTCAGAATGCAACGGGTGAAACTGCTTTGCACCTGGCTGCCAGAGGCAAGAACAATAATCTGGCTTCGCTTTTAATTGAAGAAGGCGCAGCAGTTAATGCGATCAATGTATATGGCCAAACCCCCCTGATTCTGGCCGTTTCGGCTGGGGTTTCTGAACCAATGATCAAGTTGCTTGTTGAGAAGAAGGCCAACCCTGTTCTCAAAGATAGACATGGTTCAGATGCTTTAAGCATTGCCAAAGCTAAAAATAATAAGCGCATACTGGCTCTTCTAACCGCAAGTTTGTAAAAAAAACTCATTGCGATTTTCGAGAGTTAATTGATAATCGTTTCTTATGAGAGCTTCGCTTGCCCTGATTTTCGCGTTCACCCTGCTTGCAGCCTGCAAAGAAAAGAGTAATCAAGCACCGGGTGATGAAAAGGTCGCAGTCATTCCCGAGAAGTTTGGGGGATGTTATGCCGGTGTGAAGCAAGACCCCGTGGTAGACGTCAATGAGGGCGAACTGACTATCACTACCGAAAAAGAGGGCATAGAGCTCGATTGCACCCCCCAGAAGGTCAGTGAAAGCGGTGATACTGTAGCAATCGACTGTGCTAATGGCAAGTCAGCTAACCTCAGTAAAAAAGACGGTGGGCTGGTAATTACTGCCGGTTCGCTGCGGCAGGTGGCCCTGAGTCTCAGTAACTCAGATGATCTCTGTGGTATCTAGAATTTCGGTATAGCGGCTACTTCAAGCAACTCTTTGTAAGATTCATCAAGGTAATCGGCCAGTCTCTCAAGGTCTGGTATCTGCCCGGGGCACGCCACCAGGCCGAAGTCTAAGTTTCCGGCATTGTTCATTGATGTCATATTCAACCCCTGGGTAGCAAATAGCACTGACAGGGGGTAAATTGATTTAATGGGCAGCCCATCGAGATCGAGGCTTGCGTGCGGCCGGTACATTCAAGATACATACATTGAACATGGGGGGCAGGTAATCAAGTAGCTCTGAGGCATGGCTCATGGTGGCCAGGGCAAAACCCATCTATGAGTGGCGTCTAATAGCTTCTTTTGACATATGGCTGATCTGGTCTTTGCCTGCTCTGGTAGATTCTACAAGCAAATTGTTTTTGCTACTTGATCAGTCAGGTGGTGCAGCTCGGGCCCGGGCAGTTTGACTTTGTGAACATGATAGCTCATGTTGAGTTTGTCGGCTTTCTGCCAGTCAGGCCGCCCCCAACCGGTCTCGGGGTAATGCAGCTTCAAATTGAAAGGCGAGCGACACTGCAGCTGCTTTTCATGAAATTTCAGCGCCTTATCAAGAAAATCAGCGCTTTGTTCTGCGGGGGGCTCATAGATCTGCACAATGCCAACGTGCAGAGAGTTCTCTGCAGATTCCATCTCTATAAAACCCTGATCGAGAAAGGTAAGCTTTTTCATAAACGCCCCAATCTAATCAGAAATTACGACTGTGCCTATTAGTACTACTGCTTTTTAAGCTGGCCTGGTAGACCCTTAGGGGCTTTTTCGTGAGATTTACCTCCGTTTTTTCTTGCGCTCTGACTTTGGGCAGCTACCGAGGTGATGAAATCTATTTAACAAAGGGAATATTATGAAAACCAAATTTTCTATGATTTTACTGGCGGGCCTGGTTTTACTCGGGCAGTCTTGTAAAAAAAATTCCAATACCCAAGAGACCAACACCAGTGAGGCCTCTTCGAGTGACGCTGCAGAGATTGTAGCTGTTACGCCTTATGATGTGAAAGTAACATCTGCGGTAGCCATGCGCGCTAAGCCCGATCTCAGTGGCAAAAAGGTTAAGTGCACCCAATGGGCTGATCATGACGACGAAAGTGTCGAAGATGGCAAAAATGGCTGGGTATGTGAATCGGGCTGCTACCGCGATTCAGCTTACGCCCCCAAAGGTACTACCCTTAAAGTAGAGGCCAAAACGAAGGGCAAGCTGAAAGTGAAAAAATGGCAGAACCATTGGTATCGGGTAACAACCGAAGATCTTGAATGCCCCGATAAAAAAGACGTCTGGGTTTTTGGCGAATTTGTTAAGAAAGGCTGAAGGCTCGTAGGGTATTCGAAGTTATGAAAACTAAATTTTCGATAATTCTGCTGGCAGGTGCTTTGTTGCTGGGGCAGTCTTGTAAAGAAAAGTCAAACACCGACCAGAGCACTACCAATAAGAGCTCGGCTAACGAAAACCAGGCAGAGGTTGTGGCGGTGAATCCGCCCGTTGTTATGAAGGTAACTTCTGCCGTGGCCATGCGTGGTAAACCCGACCTTAAAGGTAAGAAGGTTAAGTGTACCCAGTTTTCTGAAAATGAAGACGGCAATATCGATGATGGTGTAAATGGCTGGGAATGTACTTCAGGCTGCCAGCGTGAAACAGCCTATGCGCCCAAGGGCACTATTGTTACAGTTGAGGCCAAAACGAAGGGCAAGCTGAAAGTGAAAAAATGGCAGAACCATTGGTACAGGGTAACGTTAGAAGACCTGGTTTGCCCCGAAAAAAAAGATATCTGGATTTTTGGCGAATTTGTTAATTGAGGTACAGGTTGATTATGAAAAAAATACTGATTAGTCTCTTGCTATTGCTGTTTTTCGTTGCGGCCTGCAAAGAAAAAACCAATGAGAACCAGGCAGGTAAAGAAAGCACTGAAAGCAAAGAAATTTCTATTGAGAAGTATAAAAAGAAGGGTAAGGTGACCTATGCGGTAGCTATGCGAGAAACCCCCGACCTGGATGGCAAAAAGGTGAAGTGCGAAGAAAGCGCTGAATGGTCTGAAAAGCTTGATAAGCAGAAAGGGTGGGAATGCTACTCTGTCTGCAGCCGCTCGACTGCCTACGCACCCAGGGGCACCGAAGTAGACATCGTTGAGCGTACGAAAGAAAAGCTACCTGTCAAAAAATGGAACAACTACTGGTACAGAGTAAAGGTCGAAGGTGAGCTTTACTGTGATAACCCTGTCTGGGTTTTTGGCGAGTTTGTAAAACTGGCTAAATAGCCCTATTGCTGTCTGGGGGCATGCACGTAGCGGCCCTCAGACATGTCTTTGCCCAGTAACATGGGCAGAACCTTTCTTTCGTTATCGTTATCAAAACCACACTTGCCATTAAACTGGCGAAGGTTACGAAAAGTTCCGAATAACATATCCCAGATAACGATGTCGCCGTAGTTGTGACTGTGTACCCCGTTCAGGTGATGCAGGCCATGCGATTCGGGTCTTTGAATAATAAAACCCAGCCAATAGGGCGTTTTAACATTCCAGTGGTAAAACATATCGGCCAGCCCCAGTAGCAATACTACATTGAGGGCAATTTTGGGGTCAGCCCCTACCAGCAGCATTAGCACAGCAGCCATGATTAACATGTTGAGAATAATCTCAAGAGGGTTGCGGTAAAAGCTGGTAAGCAGCTCGAGGCGCTGGGGGCTGTGGTGCACCTGGTGCAGGTAACGCCAGAGAAAAGGTACCACATGTTTTAAACGGTGTTGCCAGTAGCTCACAAAGGTCATGGCCAGCAGCGCCACAAGGGTCGCCTCAAACTCACCCCAGTGGGCAATTGACCATGGTTGATGATGAACCAGCCATTCATCAAGATGGGTATCAATGAGCATTACGATAGCCACCTGTATGCTGGTGAAAGAAAGCGCCCTGAGCAACCAGCCCTTGACCTGGGGCCAGGGGCGACGGGCCCAGATTAATTCGATCAGCAGCATAGCTGCTGCAATGCTGACGAAGGCTATCTTCATCTTTAAGTCAGGTTCAGATTGTCACCTTTGTATTAAATGCGGGCAAAGCCGTCTGAGGTTTTTACCCCCAGAGCTTCATAGATTTTCAAGGTTGGCCGTGAGCGGTTAAGGGTGTAGAAGTGAATGCCGTCAATTCGATTATCAATCAAATCGCGTACCTGCTCGGTGGCCCAGTGAATGCCAACCTTTTCAAAATCTTCATCAGTTTCAGTGCGCGCCAGGGCCCGCTGTAAACGGGCCGGAAAGCGCGCCCCCAGAGCTAGTTCGGCCATTCGAACCATGCCCTTCTGTGAGGTGATGGGCATAATACCAGCAATGATGGGAACTTTAATGCCCACAAGATGGCAGCGCTCTACAAAGTCATAGAAGTCGCGGTTATCGAAGAATAACTGGGTGCAGATGTAATCGGCCCCGGCATCTATTTTTGCCTTGAGGTAATCAATTTCGTTTAAGCGGTTCGGTGTAGCCGGGTGCCCTTCAGGAAAGCCCGCCACACCAACGCCCATCTGGGGAAAATTGGTTTTTACAAACTCGACCAGTTCACTGGCAAAGGCGAAGCCGTTTTCAGGTTGTACGAATTCACTCTGCCCTTTTGGTGGGTCGCCGCGTAGAGCTAGAATATTGTTAATGCCTGAATCAGAATAGTGCTGCAGTAATTGTTTGATATCGTCTTTGCTGGCCCCCACACAGGTAAGGTGAGAAACCACGGTTAGATCGGTTTCTTGCTGAATTTTTACCACGAGATCATGGGTAAGTTCGCGGGTTGAACCACCGGCCCCATAGGTAACACTGACGTACGCTGGTTTAAGGGGCACCAGCTCTTTAATAGAATTGAAAAGTGTCTGGGCCGACTTCTCAGTTTTCGGGGGAAAAAACTCAAAACTAATCAGCGGATGCTCTTGCTCGAGTATTTTCTGAATATGCATGATGTTATACCAACTGTAAAAATTATTCAGCGCAGCAAGCCTTATCTGGCCTATTTTTTGCATCTGCGTCTTCTTTAATATATGATGTAACCAATGAATGGGCAGTTTTTTTCTTTTTTTGTTTTTATTCTGGTTTCGACATCAATCTTTGCGCTGGCATTCTGGTATTTAAAAAGGCGGTTGGTTGGTCTCACCCGGCTGACTGCCGAACACCAGAAATATCTCGATGTCGCCCTGTTTTTCTTTATTTTTGTTCCGCTGGTGGCCATACCCATGCGCTTTGTGGGTGGCTGGCTCTCAGATGTGTTTTCGTGGGTGGCCTATGTTAGTATGGGCTTTTTCTCATATGTTTTCATTCTAACCTTACTGCGTGATGGTACCTATTCATCGATTACCCTGTTCAAAAAAATCAGGGGCGACGAAGATGCTATCAGCCGGCGCGAATTGTTTTCTCGGGGTTTTGGTAAAACCATCATAGGGGTATCTGCGGCCACAGCAGGTTATGGGCTGTATGAAGCCCGCAAGTATGCCCAGATTGTTGAGCAGACGGTCACATTGAAATCGCTACCCGAAGCCTTTGATGGTTTTCGCATTGCGCAGATCTCAGATATTCATGTTGGGCTTACGATTAAGAAGGGGTTCATTGAAGGCATTGCTGAGCAGGTGAATGAACTGAAGGCAGATCTTGTTGCGATCACCGGTGACCTGGTTGATGGTACTGTTGAGCACCTGCATGATCATGTTCTGCCCCTGGCTTCAATAAAATCAAAACACGGCAGCTTCTTCTGCACAGGCAATCATGAATATTATTCGGGTGCAGAAGAGTGGGGCGGCGCTCTCGAAAAAATGGGTATCAGAGTACTGTTGAATGAGAACCAGGTTATTGAGAAGAAAGGCCAGAAGCTTTACATTGCAGGCGTTACAGATTACCGGGCCGAACGTTATTTAAGTGCCCATAAAACCAGCGTGCGTAAAGCGCTGCTTAATACAAAGGTTGATGATTGTGTTATTCTATTGGCCCATAACCCCTACAGTATCACAGAGGCCGGCCAGAATAAGGTTGACCTGCAGCTTTCTGGCCATACCCACGGGGGTCAGTTCTTTCCGTGGAATTTATTTGTGTATCTGGTTTACCCCTATGTCAAGGGGCTGCATAAACATGATGATACTTTTATTTATGTAAATCGGGGAACAGGTTACTGGGGCCCACCGGTGCGGATCGGTGTACCCTCAGAAATTACCCTGTTGACTCTGAAAAGAGCCTGATCTATTCAGGTATTTTCAGTTCTTGATCGATGTCGATTCGGTCGGGGTGCTCGAGAATGTCGGTATTGGCATCAAAGATTTTAGGGTATTGGCTGCCATCACCGTAATATTGTTTGGCGATCTTGCTCAGGGTGTCACCTTTTTTCACGGTGTAAATAGCCAACAACTCAGGAAATTCAATGGTAAGATCAGCTGCGATGTCTGCCTCACCCTGGCTTATTTCATCAATCTTACTCTGAAGCGCCTGGGCCTCTTCTTGAGTACGCACTGTACCGCCAACAGTGAGTACACCATCTTCTTCTTCAACGAAACCATCGCTGACACCAAGCTCTTCGCCCAGTGATAAAACTTCTGCATATTTTTCTTTTAAAGACACGAAAACTCCTTCAGTGGGGTTATATGAAGGGCAGCCTTGGCAGCAGGCTTTTGGCTGTCATGCCTTTTTCAAACGGCAGTCTGCAGTTTCGCATTACTCTGTTCTTTTTCTTTATGGTACCCACGTAGGGCTCACAGGTGCCCATAATAATATCAAAACATGGCCGGGTCATGCACCAGTTGGCATCTTGGTTGGGGCCCATATGGCGATCATAGTGCCACGGTAGTTCTTTGCGGGCCCACTCGGGGTCAAAGTGTGAGCGCTTGTGTTTTATATAGTAATCAACGGTGTTGTACCAAACGCCCAGGGTAAAACCAGGTGCGATACCCAGCAGCGGGATGTGCGCTAAAGCAAGGCCCGCCAGCCCCAGAAGCTCATTGGTCTGGCCATTGAGTTCGAAGGGTAAACCTTCATAGTCTCATGTGGCAGATATTTGTGTATGAGCCATTCACCTGCATTGCTATAAAGCAGGCCTGCGAGAAAACCTACATCCCCTCAATATATAAAAAAATGACGAGAGAGTCACTCTTCTTTAGGGTGGTTAATAGAATACTTTGATTTCTGCGCTACGGTTTAATTGGCGGCCACGCTTAGAGCGGTTATAAAATCGCATTTTACTCTCACCAAAATAGGTAAGTCGCAGGTCTATTTCTGGCCCCAGGTGCTTTTTGAGTACTCGATATACTGCGTATGCGCGGCGCCGTGAAAGATTTAAGTTAAATTTTGTTTCGCCAGTGGGGTCGGCGTAGCCAGCCACGATTACCACGGCAGTTTTGGGCGCTTCAATTGATTTAATGGTTTTGATTTCTTGAGCTGTAAGTTGGGCAGAGCTTACCCCGAAAAAAATTCTTTTTTTGATTCTAAGCTGCCGCTCTGTAGTATTTTCAGCCACAACTTCTTTTTTCTCTTCTTTCTTTTCAGGTTTGGTTTGTTTAATCGTGGGTATCTTTTGCGGTGTCTGTTCAACATGTTCTTTGGTGCTGATTTCGGCTGCGTAAAGGGTGGCCGAATAGAGCAGAATGCAAATAAGTTTAGTTATCTTTGGCAATAATGAGGTGGGCATCGTTATTCTGGTAAGAGAGTTTTTTTGCGAGGGCGGTAAAGTCTTTGATTAAGGTGACTTCGCTTTCTTCGGCGGGGCCGGCCAGGGTTTCAATGGCTTCTTCTTCAAAGGTTTCGGTTGGCGGCTTTGAGAGCAACGCTGAGCGCTCTAAGCCAGTCTTTTTCAAAAAGGCTTCGTTGTGCTCAAGAACCTTATGATTGCTTAGAATGGCCATGGGCTGTGAACTGTTTCGTACCATATGCGACAGGGCGGCCTGCAGGCTCTTGATCGAACTCTCTCGCTGCCGAGCCGTATTGGCTTCTGACTCAAGGTGGGCACACCATTGCCTGTAGGCGATCAATTCTGATAGCAGATCTTCACGACTTTTTTCTGAGTCGTCGGCACGCATTATAAAATTTCAGACTTTTGGGTAAAATGATTGCGTCAAGAAGTTCTTTCATGAATTTGCACCTCTCATGGCGCGTAAGGTGATTAATCCTGAGCCCTCAGACACTGACTTTCTGGCCGAAGTTGTAAACAACTTCAAAGCCCGGCTGTAGTTTTATTTGAGCCTGCGGCTATGAAGCGGCCATAGCCGCGCTTCTTGCCAACATCGCGATTAAACCTGCCCTTCTCAAAGACTGATTTACCGTTGATCAGCACGGCCTTTACTGCTTTATCATTGCGTCGTACTAACCTTACGATACCGCCAAACTCTTTGACCGGGCGTTCGTGAATTTCTTCAACGCTGTTATCGGCCAGCCCGTCTGGGTTAACAATCACCAGATCTGCGCGGGCACCTTTTTTGAGGTGGCCCGCATCAATCTCAAACCAGTCGGCGATCTCGCCTGTGAGACGCCAGACAGCTTTTTCAACAGTCATAAAGGGCTTACCTTTTTTCTCGGCATCGTAGACTTTTTTCAGCATACGCAGAGGAAAGTTGTAGTGAGCCATGCCCCGCAGGTGGGCCCCGGCATCAGAGAAACCAATCAAAACGTCGGGGTGAGACATGATGTACTGCAGAGGTTTCTCGCGGTCGTTGCCAATGATGGTATACCAGCGAATGTCGTTGCCGAACTCGGCGCAGAGGTCAAGAAACACTTCAACCACATTCTGGTTTCTTTTTTTTGCAATGTCAGTGAACGATTTGCCCACCAGAGTTTTGTCTGGGCACTCAACAACTTTTGACTGATTGAAATCACGGTGAAAGACTCTGGGTAAGAACCAGTTCGTCCATTGTTTGCGAAACCATGCGCGGTATTTATTATCGAGCAGTAACTTGCGTCGCTCGGCCATGTCTGCCAGGTGAATGGCGGCCGTACCAGCCCCAAATTCTTCAAATACAACCACATCAACACCGTCGGCATAAAGGTCAAAGATTTCGGGCAGGGCCTGCAGGCGAAAGTCAGCCCCTAGAAATTTATTCACACCCCGCACCAGAGCACCGATCAGGCGGTATAGTGTGCGGTTCGAGCGAACATCCATCAAAGAGATGATGGTGGTTTTCAGTTTCTTGCGCAGAATACCCATGCTCTGGGCCATAAAAAGAATTACATTATACTTGGTTGAAACGTTGGGCACCCCCTGAAAAACCCGGTCTCTTTTGCGCAGAGTTCTGGTTAGATAGCGAAACTCTTTCCATCTTGCAAAGGTTGAGGGCAGGGGTTCTGAGCGAAAGCGGCTGCCATCCATTTTATCCCATGTCAGGGTGTTCACCGACATGCCGAGAAAACCACAGTCGAGGGCTTCGTCTACCAGCTCGCGCATGCGGTTCAGTTCGTTTTTGTCGGGCTTGACTTTTTTATCAAGAGAGCGCCCCAGGCCCATAACGTGGGCGCGAATAGCAGAGTGCCCGATAAAAGAGGTTATGTTAGGCCCCAGAGGAAGTTTATTCAGATGATCAACATAGCCCTGCAGAGTATTCCATTTTTTCTTTTTCTTTAACAGGCCCAGTACGCTCTCGCGGGGTATGGCTTCGACCCGACTGAACATGTCAGCCAGGTCTTCTTCTTCACCTATGGCCAGGCTGAGAGAGCAGCTGCCCAGGGTTACCGTGGTCACCCCATGTCTGATTGATTCAGAGAGAGCCGGCGCAGCTTCTACTTCGGCATCGTAGTGGGTGTGAAAGTCGATGAAGCCGGGCATAACCCAGTGGCCTTTGGCATCGATAGTCTTTTTTGCCCGGCCCTTGATCGGGGTGTCAGTGATAGTATCAATAACCCCTTTTTTAACAGCTATATTCTGTATTGATGAAGGGCTACCACTGCCATCGTAAAGGCGCCCGTTTTTGATGATGATATCATACATAGTGATTACCCAGCTGATAAGGTACTCAACTCAACTCAGGGCCGCAAGAAAAAAGAATGACCTTGACAATGCATTAATTTTGTTAAGGTTTTACCGGGAAGGTTAATGATTAAGATTTTAATTATCGTTTCAGCACTTGTGCTGGCCGGCTGTAAGCCAGCGGCCAAAAAGTTTGATGCGAGGGTTGCGTTTACTGCGGGCCAACCTGAAGGCAGCTCAGATCAACAAAAGTGGCAGAGGGTGCATGAGGCCCAGTTGCTACCAGCTAAAACCCTGGTGCGCACTGACATTGACAGCAGGGTTGACCTGCAGGTGCCTCAGGGCAAGATTCGTCTGCTGGGTAATACTGTTTTGTCAATTGAGCGGCTCGCCTTCAATGAGAGTTATCTGAAGGCTCAAAGGGGCAATTTTCTGGTTAAAGCAAGTAAGCTGCGGGGCGGTACCAACTATACCATTGAAACTGCACTGGCCATTACCAGCGTTAAAGGTGCAGAGTTTACTGGGCGCATTAACAGAGCGAACAATACTGCTACATTTGCTGTTCGCCACGGGGCTATTGAAGTCACCCGCAAAGCTGATAATAAAAAAGTAGTTATAAATTCTAAGCAGGCTGTTGATTTAGCCCCTGGCAAAGAGTTAAAGGCCCGTGAAGCTCTTGAGATCGAGATGAACGGCTTGAAAGAAATCGACCAGATGTAGGCAGAGCAAGATGAGCTATGGCGATGTAGACCAATTTGATGTTTCTCGTAATACCAGGTATCTGCTGCCTCTTGAGTTAGATAAGAAACTCTATACTGCTGACCAGATTTCTGAGATGCTGGCCAGGGGGCGTGACCCTTTAGAGCTCAGCATCGACAAGTGGGAGCGTTTGGCTGAAGTTCTCAACATTCTATATAAGAAGACCTCGCCCGAAAAGTATCTGCACAATCTGCAAGACCGTATTGGTTACAAGACATGTGCACTCTGCATCGCATCAATTGAGAAGTATACCACTCTGCACGGCAAAATCAAGGTAAAAGAAGACAAATGCTCTGTATGCCCCCTGGCCCGGGTCGACCGCTGCATAGATTCAAAATCTGCCTATATGGGTATCGAGCGCATCATCAAGAAATTTGTTGAAAACCGGGTTGAAGAGGGTGCCATTCGCGATACTCTGCAAGAACTCAGCTACGATGTGCAACGAATGGTGGTCAACCTGAAATCTATTCAGCGAATTCTACAGAAGAAAAAAAAGCGTCGTTAGCTTTTTACTAAAAAAGATTTGCTTACTTATCACAGCCCTGCAGAGTTGCAGCAATCTGTTATTAATTGAAGGAGATACCGATGGCTAAAGATAGAGATATGATCTCGAAAGAAGATCATGAGTTGAACTACGTACTTTCAAAATGGAACAAACGCCAGACCAAAGGTAACCGCGAAATTCTCGCTAAAGCACTTACCGATTTCAAAAAAGACGCAAAGTTCAAACCTCACAATCGTGAAAACTTTTACAAGTACTGCACCAGCAAGAAAGTAAAAGGCAAGCTCGAAAGCAAAAAGTAATCTTAAGTAAGTGCGGCATCGGCCGCACTTGTTTCTTCTCTCAAGGTTTGTGTTCGAAGTAATCAGGTATGGCAACTTCTTTGGTGCAGTATTCTGCGCCGTTCTGGCTCTCAGCATACTCATTTTAAGAACCCG
Source organism: uncultured Leptospiraceae bacterium (assembly GCA_964532545.1). Taxonomy (GTDB): domain Bacteria; phylum Spirochaetota; class Leptospiria; order Turneriellales; family CAZHLC01; genus CAZHLC01. The sequence goes on from CAZHLC010000004.1 coordinate 13,781, forward strand.
TCGTATAGCCAGCTATATGGCTGGGCTTATTCTACTCAGCGGAACATTTATTATCTTCTCTGCCTTCTGTAATATGTCAGAGATCTATTTTGAGCCGATCTTTGTAAATTACCTGGTGGTGCCCTTTATCTTTAACCTGGGGCCTTCGACCTATTTATTTTTCTTTGCTACTCTTGATGACCGTTTCAGCTTTGATTGGCGGCAGAGTATGGTGCTGGCCCCGGGGGCCCTGCTGCTTCTGGCTCTGCCAGTGGTTAATCTGTTTGCCCCAGAGGCCTTTGCTTATGATGTGAAGGGCTATTTCGAGGGTCGCGACGCCAGCTGGCTTGATAAGCTCATGTTACTTGGCTTTTTGGGCAACGGAATTTACTACTTTCTGATTTTGCGGCGCGGCTCTTCAGTGTTTAATTACCGGGCATTGCGCAGTGAACGGGTAGCCCGCCTGTTCTTATCAATCTTTTTCGGGGTAGTAATTCTTACTTCATATGCAATCAGTTCGTTTATAACACGAAATATTAATACTCTCTACTATGCAGCCTTTTTAACCTCGATTATGGCTGTACTGGGTTTCATGTTCAGGCAGCGCTTTCCTGAGTTTTTTACCGACCTTGAGGTGGTGCTTGAAAGTGTTCGCTATAAGAACACCCAGATTAAAGACCTCGATCTAAAGAAGTTGCACCTCGATCTTGTTGATTTGATGAATACTGAAAAAATCTATCTGAAAGAAAACCTTTCAGTCAAGGTGGTGGCCGAAGAGCTTGATATAAAGCCTTACCAGCTTTCAGAGTTTCTGAACAAACATCTGCAGATAAATTTTGCCCAGTTTGTAAACAACTTCAGGGTCGAAAAAGCCGCTCGCATGCTGCTCGAAGATGAGAAAGCCAATATTCTTTCAGTGGCCTATAAAGTGGGTTTTAATTCAAAGGCAACCTTTAACCTGGCTTTTCAGAACTCAAAGGGTATGTCACCACGCGAATATGTAAAGAAGCGCCGTGCCCTGCGGGCCAGTTTGAATTAGAATATCTTACCGTAAAACCCAACGTGCACCCCAAGATTTCGAAAAATAACCGAGTTGGTTGATCTTATGGTCTGCGAGTAAGAACCCTCAATCAGAATATGATTGATCAAATAGAAAGCCAGCTTACCGCCTGCGGTGGTAAAATCGATATTGAGATTGTTCAGGTTCCAGCCTGGGTTGCCCAGGTTCAAACCACCCAAAGCTTCACTATGGCTGATAAATAGACCCACAGACATAAAAGAAGTTAGAAAAGCAGTGTATGAAAATGAACCAAAGACCTCATTGGGTGGTTCGTCGGTTCGATGGCGGTAGCCTGCCTGCATAGCAAAAGATTGGTACCACAAAAAGGCGATATCTTTACCAATATCAACCATGGCCGAATAATCTGTCTGCCCATTTCCTATTGATGTGTGAAGATTTGTCTCGTAATCAGAAACCGGAATCTTTACATCGGCTGTAAGGGCTAGATCAAGAAAGGTGTTCTGTAGAATTGCAAACTTAATGCCTGTATTCAGGTCGCTGAATTGGTTCTGGTCGATGTCAGGGTTCACTGGTTCTCTAGCCTGCACATATGGCAAATTGGCATAGATATCAACCCTGTCATGGGGTGAGCCTACCAGAGTGAGATAGTGGGCCGCGAAGGAATTGTATGGATAATCGACCTCTTCACCATCTGACAGAGTGCGACGATCTGTTTCAGAGAATGCATAGGTATAGCCCCCATAAAAGTGGCCCATTTTCAGAGTCTTGGGCCCCGCAAAGAGGCTCGAAGTGAATATCAAAAATACCGCCAGTTTTCGAATCATAAGGTTAGGTGTCTGATTTTAGCAGAAAATTACTAATCTCATCGTCTCTAAAAGGTCTAATTTTTAAAATTAGACCTTTTGCAGAATTGAAATTTATAAACTTCAGCGCTTTTTGCCATGAAAAGCCCTAATTTAAGGCCAGATTTTGTGTGTGGCACAGGGAAACTATTCTCTCCCGGCCATTAAAACGTGTGGAGAAAGAATGAAATTTACCAAAATCTCTAAGCTATTTCTGGCCATTTCGCTGGTTGGCTTTCTGGCCTATTGTAACCAGAGCCCCCAGAGCGGCAACAATAGTGACATTGAGAATCGAAACTCTGCTATAGAAGAGGCCCTTTCAAAAACTGAATTTGGCCCCATTGAGCAGGTCATCAGCAAAGAACAGTATGAAGAAGCCCTTGAAGAAGAATTTGATGGTACCTTCGAATACAATGAGTTTGTTACCATCACCTCTGGCGATGGCACCAGGCTGGCTGGCAATGTTTTCAAGCCAGTAACCTCGAATCAGAACCTGAAGTTTCCGGCGATTATCTTTGTAAACAGTTGGAGCCTTGAAGAACACGAGTATATCGTTCAGGCTGCCAAGTTTGCCAAAAAAGGGTATATCGTTTTAAGCTACAGTACCCGTGGCTTTGGCCTTTCTGAGGGATATATTAACGTAGCAGGCCCTAAAGATATGGAAGATCTTGATGCGGCCCTTGATTGGCTAGAAGCTAATACCCAGGTTGATGTAGAGAATATCGGCATTGCCGGTATCTCATACGGTGGTGGTATTTCACTGCTGGGTCTGGCCCAGCATGACCGTATTAAAACCGCGGCTTCACTGAGTGGCTGGGCTTCACTGGTTGAAGCTCTATGGGGCGGCGAAACACCCCGTCTGGTCTGGGGCGCTGTGCTGCTGGCCTCAGGTTACGTAACCGGAAGAATGGACCCCATCATCGCTGAAATGTACAGCAACCTTCTGCTGTACAAGAATGTTGATCTAACCAAGGCATGGGCTCTACTGCGCTCGCCGATCAGCTATGTCGATGCCATTAACAGTGGGAGCAAGCCGGTCTATATCTCTAACAACTTCTCAGATAACCTGTTTCAACCCAATGCGATTCTTGATTTCTATAAAAGACTGACGTCACCCAAGAAGCTCGACCTGAATCAGGGAATTCATGCAACCGCAGAGATTGGTGGTCTCTTAGGTGCAAACAACTATGTCTGGAACAATGTTCATCGCTGGTTCGATCACTGGCTCAAGGGTATTGATAATGGTATCATGTCAGAAAAGCCTGTATCAATGGAACGTAAGTTTTCGAATGAGCGTGAAACCTTTAACTCATGGCCTTCAGCCCAGGTGAATAATAAAACCTATTACCTCAAACCCAGATCGTGGATAGGTCATGGCAAACTGTTAACCTCACCTAACAGCACTTCAAAAACTGAAAAGATCTATTCTGGTCTTGATACCCTGGCGAGCACAGGTATACCTATCCTTTCACCAATTCTTGAAGCTCACATTGATGTGAAAGTTAAAACCCTTGTGGGTGCTGTTTCTACTATTAACGGTGTAGTTTATCAGTCAGGCAGTGTCTCAGCTACCCATATTCGCGGTATTCCGAAAGTGAACCTGCGAATTACCCCTTCGAAGACCAAAGCCCAGCTGCATGTTTACCTGTATGAAGTAGACAAATGGGGTATGGGAACTCTGATCACTCACGGCCCCCGTACGCTGAATGAAGCCACGCCAGGTAAAGCCGTCAACGTAGCAGTCGATCTGGTGGCGACTTCATACAATGTGAAATCTGGTAACAAGCTGGCCATTGCGGTTGATACTTTTGATGCACTGTATGCCGTACCTACCCTGGCTGTTTACAATGTGAAGTTTCACTCATCATCTTCGCAGCAGAACACTCTGGTACTGCCAGTGAAGAATTGAAAATTCAAACTTAGAAAACGTAATTGTTTTGCCGGCCCCTGGGCCGGCTTTTTAATCTCTTCAAACTTTTCTTTTGAAATCGAAGAACATCAGCCCAGCTATTAGCAGGTATTCAAGGGCTATAAGCCGCATGCTTTCTTGATAGCCGGGTTGGCTGTAAGTAAAGTAGCTGAGAAACACCAGATACGACCAGCCGATTGCGTACCAGTGTCTGGTATAGACAGCGAAAACAACCAGCAAAGAAACATACCAGGGGTGCACTGTGGTGGCCATGGCGAGGTAAATGGTAAAAACCACAGCCAGGCTTTTAACAAGGTCGTCTGAGTTTCGTTTGAAAAATGAATAGGTAATGATTAAAAGAAAGGCGCTGATGGCCAGAACGGGCCCGATTAAACCATGATAATCAATTGCGGTGAGCTGCAAACCGAGACTCTGCAGACCATAAAAGAGGGCCGCGTTAAAGGCAAAGTGGCGAAAATAGAGGTCTACACTGCTGCTTAAGCCATAAATAAAGGCATGATCAATTAACGGAACGAATGCTAGTAGAATCACTGCCCCCACAACCACTGCGAAGCCTGTAAACTTTTTCAACCCCAGGCGGCCCCATAGCAAAGGCATAAACATCAGAGGCCAGAGTTTGGTGCATACAGCCATGCCGAACAACAGCGCAGATAGCAGCAGTCGGTGACGTAGCCATATAATCGACCACAGCAGAAAACAGATCAAAATGGCTTCGAAGTGCAGATTGCCGCTGAATTCAAGTATGATCAATGGGTTCAGCCAGTAGATATTAATGAGATAATCGCTGCGTTTTTTCTCTTGTAGCAGCTTTTTCAGGCCGGCAAAGGTGGCCACCTCGGCTACGATGATAAACAGTTTTATGATCACAATTGACCCGAAAATACTGGGGGCCGCCAGGTTTGCCGTAGCAAAGACCAGTTGGTTGACCGGCGGGTAGATCGAGTGATAGTACTGAGAGTTCATACTGTCATATAGCTGATAAAGATAGTTGCTATCAATTTTGTCTGAAACACTGACCAGATTATCTAATAAATGCGCGGGAATGTATGCGAAAGCATTAAAGCCATTTAAGGTAAGAAAACCATCCCAAAGAAACCGGTAGAAATCATCTGAAAGGTTTGGCGTGGCCAGCAGAAGTGCCAGTCTCAAAAGCAGCCCCGACCACAAGCTTGCTTTGACTTTTTTGAAAACAACCAGCAGCAGGTAAGCTGCAAAGGCAGCAGAATAGAGGCCCAAAAAAAGAAAAAATTCGTTACGGGGCACCAGGTAGCTGATTACACAGAGCAGCGCGGCCAGTACCGCAATCGAAATGAACTCTCGGCTTCTAGCCATAGAAGATTAGTGTTTCGGGCGGGCCTGCCGTTTCAAGTGCTTATAAACTAAAAAAAGGGGCGCAAGGCCCCTTTAAGTTGTCACACACCATATTGGCCCGTGGGCCAATTTGATAAGATTACTGGTTGTTTTTCATGTTTTTGGCCATCTTCAGAAAATAGCCCTCTACATCATAGAGAAGCTCACCATAGCCAAAAGTGTTTGAGGCCTGCAGGTGGTCTACACCTTCGATGTACCATGGCAGACTTGGCCCACCCTTCCAGGTGCCCCATTGCTGTGATGACAGCGAGATCAAACCATCGTTTGAACCGCTCTGGCCCACAGTGGCTGAACCCAGGGCAACAATGGGCTGCATGATGGCAAACAGGTGAGTAGGCACTGGGTAAATTTTGCTACCATAAGAATAGTATTTCACACCCGGATGATCGGGGGTATACTGGTTGAAGGTATTCATGGTTCCCACCGCAAGGCTGCTCATTGAGGCCTTCAGGTCTTGTTCTGTACCATAGAATAGGCCAGTGAGAAAATTCAGAATAGTGTCTAATGAGTTCACAATCCAGTCGGGCAGCAGTGCGCTGCCAATATCTGCAACAACCGTGCCGCGGTTAGCGCCGTTTAGAGACGTCCATGTTGCGACTTTGTTTGACATGCCAAGATTGCTGATCATATAGCGCGAATCAACCGCACCC
>CAZHLC010000005.1:0-4689 GCA_964532545.1 uncultured Leptospiraceae bacterium
GCGAACGATGAGAATGGTCTAGATATGGTTCGCTCAATGGCGAAAGAGCACCTGTCTGAGTATGACCCATCAGTAGCCGCCCGCTATTTTCTGGGAATGATTGCCCTTGAAAAAGATAACCCCGAAGAGATTGTTTTTCTGAAACAATTGCTCGACCAGTTTCAAGAAAGCTCGAAGTGGGCAGTGGTTGACTTTCTTTCAGACAAGATGCTTGAGGTTTCTGAGAACCGCACCATTCTTCGGGCCAAGGCCAGTGCTCTTGAAAAGCTTGGTAAGACCAAAGAACTTATTCCTGTTCTTGAAAAGCTGGCTAAACTTGATCGCAAGAACCCAGACATTTCATTAAAGTATGCTGATGCCGTTATCAACGAAGACCCTGAGAAGGGTATTCAGTTCTATAAGATAACTGCAGAGAGCTATGCTAAGAACCTGCAGTTTGATAAACTGAAGAGCGTCTGGAATAAACTCATTGAACTTGTTCCTGAAGATTTTACTTTTTATAGAAAGATTGAGAGAATTCTCAGCGGCCATCGCCAGAAAGAAGTGCTGGCTGATCTTTTCGTACAGTTAGCTTATGTCTATATCAAAAAAGAAGATATGGATACGATCATCATGCTGTCTAAAAAGATTCTTGATCTTAACCCCAACTATACTCGTTTTAAAAATGAGCTGGTAAGATCTTACAAAGAGAAGTATAAAGATCACTCGCTGCTTGAAGACTTTATCAAATACAGTGGTCTGCTCGATTCTAGAAAAAACATCAGCAATTCTATTCAGAACTTTGAAACTAACATTGTTTTCGACCGTGAAAATTATGTGTTTCACCGGGTTTGGGGTGTTGGTAAGATCTCTGATCTTGATACTGAAAAAATGGTTATCGATTTTAAAGATAAACCGCAGCATAAGATGCAGATTGAGATGGCACTGAAGTCATTAAAACCCCTGCAACAAGATCACTTCTGGGTGCACCAGTATGAAAAGCCCGATGAGCTGAAACAGATGTTTGAAGAAGATTTCAACAGTTTCTTCAAGATACTCATTGCATCTTTTGGCAATACAATTGCCCTGGCTGATATCAAGGCCGAGCTTGCTGACATCTATGTTCCCCTGAAGTCATGGTCAAAATGGTGGACGAAAAAACGTGCCCAGCTGCTTAAAGACAGTTTGATCAGGGTATCACCGCAGAGAAAAGATGTGCTTGAGCTTCACCAGACAGCCATGAGCCCTTCTGAGGTTATCATCGATAAATTTCAGGCCGCTCAGAACTTTGATGAAAGAATGGTGGTTGGTCTTGAAGCCCTTAAAGACCCCGAGAGCACCTCAGAAGCCATTGAATACATGGTGCCCTTTTTTCGTGAAACTCTCAAGTCATTAGATTTTGAGGTACGCCTGCAGAGTCTCTGGGTTCTAGAATTCTTTCAAGAGAACCTCGCCGATGATGAGCAAGTGGTAGCTAAAGACCACGAAGCGGCCATTATTGAGCACCTGAAGGGCCAGCAGCCCACTGAGTTGGCTAAAATTGACAGCAGCCTCAAAAACGCCGATCTGAAGAAACAGCTGGCTCGAACTATCAAAGATAACCACCCTGAGTGGCAGAAAGTGTTTGTTGAGCTGTTGCTACAGACCCCGATAAAGATTCACAAAAACCTTTTTGCTGATTTAATGTCAGCTGAGGCAGATGCAGCTATTCAAGAGTTCTTTTCACGTTTGCGCAAAGAAAAAGACAATGCCGATGTATTTATGTGGTCTCTTAAGAATCTGCTGGGCGGAAGTTGGCAGATTGAAAACCTGCCGATGAACGAACAAATACTGTCGTTTTTTCGTCTATTAAGAAGAATTCCCAAGCTTGAACCCAAGGGTACAAAATTGAAGAATGCAGCAAGAGATCTGGTAATAGGTTCAAACAAAGATGAGATGCTTGATACCATCAAAACCTATGCGAAAGATTCTGTGCGCAAGTTTTCTGCTCTGTTCAAAGACGTATCTTTTTTTAATGATTTAGAAAAGCAGAATTTCTCGGCCTGGCTGAAAGAAATTAATCCTGAGGCTTTTGAAGATGATGAAAGCGTCGATTACGAAGAGCTTGAGACCGCTGATACGCTGATTCAGACTCTCGAGAAACTTGGTAAGGCCGTAGCCAGCAAGAATGCGTTAGAGAAAATGCAAGAAGAGATGGATCACTTAGTGCGGGTAGAGATTCCTAAAAATTCTGAAGAAATCGGTCTTGCTCAAGAGAAGGGCGACCTTCGTGAGAATGCCGAATACAAGGCTGCTCTTGAGAACCAGAGTATCTTGCAGGCTCAGGTGACCAAGCTTGAAGAGCAGATGAAAGAGGCCTACCAGCTCAGCGGAAAACAGGTTCTTGTGAATTCGATTGGTATAGGTAGTAAGGTGAAGCTTCGTGATGTAGATACCGAAGATATCTTTGTTTATACCATCTTAGACCAATGGGATGCTGATGTTGATAAGGGTATTATCTCTTACAAGTCACCACTTGGTCAGGCATTGTTACATGTCAAGGTTGGTGACGTAGCAAACTTTGGTACGGGTTCTAATGAGCAGAAGCTTGAAGTTCTTTCAATCGATAAAGCCATTAATGCCGAGGGTCGTTTGATCTAATGCGTCTAAGACTTGCTCTGGCTGTTTTTCTGATATTTTGCCAGAGCATGGTCTATGGCCAGTCGACCATGGCTGGGGTCACTCTTTCTGCTGATGAAATCATGCAGAAAGTTGACGAGCAACTGCTCTATCTCAAGGGGCTTACCAAGTTACAGCTCACCATTACTTCAAATAAAGGTGCCGTACGGGTCTACAAGGCGACCCTGTTCAAGAAACAAGAAGACAGCCTCTTTATTTTTGATACCCTTGGCAGGGGCCGTATACTGCGTTTATTATACAATGACCAGGGTAAGACCATCTATGCGTACAGCATGCTTGATAAACGGCTCTATGAAAAAAGAGCTGGTGATCGCTTTGACGCTGTACTTAACTCAGGGTTTTACTTTTTTGATCTGAGCAACTCGCCTTTTTCTGAGAACTTTGTACCAAAAATCAGTGGGCGAGAGAAAAAAGATGGCAATGATTGGTTGCGCATTGAAAACATTCCTTTAGATAGAGGCAAGTATAGCAGGCTTAACGTTCTGGTTGATAACAAAGACAATTTCAAAGTGAAACGCATCGACTATTATGATTCAGCGGGCGTACTGATGAAGAGTATGCTGGTGAAGCATGATAAAATACCGGTCAAGCAGGCAAGAAAGCAGACGGTGTCAAAGGCCTATGCAACAAAACTCGAAATGATGGATATGTCTAAAGGTACTATCAGCATTCTAGAGTTTCTGCTGAATGATAAAACAGCCAAGCTTGATAGTTCGCTTTTTCGCCGTGAGAATATTGAAAAATAATTCTGGTCTCGAAAGCGAAATAGAGAAACCTTTTATACTTTTATCCAAATCTGAATGGCAGACTCTCGAGCTAAACGAACTCAGGGTTTTGCCAGAGCGTCATCTACATCACTTTTTTACCGTATTACGCTATAGAGAAGAGTTCGAAGCAATTCTGACCGACGGTTCTGGGCATTGGTGCAGAGCCCTGGCAAGAAAGAGCGAACTTTTGGTTGAATCTGCGCCAATCAGAGAAAAGCCCATGCAGCCAGAGATCACTGTTTTCTCTGCACCCATTAAGCCGCAGAATATGAAATGGTTAGTACAAAAGCTGGTAGAGTGTGGGGCCAGCAGCCTAAGAGTTTTTAAAACTGATTATTCAAATAAGGCCCTACCTGATCATGGCAAGCTTGAGAAGGTCGCTGAGGGTGCTCTGATGCAGAGCAAATCGGTTTTTTCTATGACCATTGAAACCATGGATGAGCGAAGCATTGAGGCATTTGAGAATCTTAAAACCAATGTTTTTTGGGGCGACCTGCGCCATGGTGAAAACGTAGACCAGGCTCTTAAAACCCGAAATTCTCAGCCCGTAACGTTTATAAATGGGCCCGAGGGCGGCTTCTCTGAGCGTGAAGCTGAGTTTCTAAAAAAGAATTTTCGTGGTATAAAACTCTCTCATAATGTACTGCGCTCAGAAACAGCCCCGGTTGTTTTTGTTTCTATGCTTCGAGCCCTGAGTTTATGAAGGTAAATGGTGAAGACTTTAATTTTGGTTCTCTTAAAGAAAAAACCATTTCTGCCTTAATAGACTATCATGATCTTAACCAGAATCATATTGCCATTGAAATCAACGGTGAAGTTATTCAGAAAAGTAGCTACTCATCTATTGTTTTAAAAGAAACTGATGCGGTCGAGATCATTCATTTTGTAGGGGGCGGCTCGGCGTGAATATATCATTTGAATCTCTGGGTGATTTGATTTATATGATGCCCGCGAGTGCCCTGGTGTACATAACCAGAGAATGGTTCAGAAATTTTGTTTTAAGCAAGTTGAATTCTGAAGAAAATAATCTGCCCCTGGCTTACATTGACCCTCTTGCCCTGGTCACCCTCGGTACATTTGGTTTGAGCTGGGGTGGCATAGCGACCCCTGATCGGCGTGATAACCTTGCCAGCTATGTGGCTTCTCAGCTATGGTATGCCCTTGCGGTGGGTCTGCTTGTATTATACTTTCATTTGCATGGGCCCGAGCCTGGCAGCTTTCTTCAGATGTTGATCATCTATATGATTAAGTTCTGCTGGGTACT
>CAZHLC010000005.1:4789-18835 GCA_964532545.1 uncultured Leptospiraceae bacterium
CTGGCAGCTTTCTTCAGATGTTGATCATCTATATGATTAAGTTCTGCTGGGTACTGTTTCTTTTAAACTTTATTCCATTGCCGCCCTTTGACGGCTCGTTTTTCTATATGCAGAAGATTGATAATGGTTTCACCTTTGTTTTAATCTCTTATATGACGCGCTTCATTGTAATATTTGTTTTACTGTTTGACGTATTGAATGTTGACTTCTTAAAAGCTGATACCCTTCTCAGAGCGATGGGTGTTTAATAGTAATGGGTGAAAAAAATAAGAAAAGTAGAGTGTTAAGCGGCATGCAGCCTACCGGGTTGCTGCATCTGGGCCACTATCTGGGTGTACTCAGAAACTTTACACGGCTGCAGCATGAACATGACAGTTACTTTATGGTGGCTAACTGGCATTCACTAACTATCTTCTATTCAGATTACCGCCAGGCTCATGATTTTATCTCACCATTGGTATCAGACTGGCTGGCTGCCGGCCTTGACCCCGAAAAGTGTACTATTTTTCTACAGTCTGATGTACAGGCCCATGCTGAGCTAAGCCTGATACTTTCAATGTTTACGCCTGTTTCATGGCTTACCCGCAACCCGACCTATAAAGAGAAACAAGAGAATATTGAAAAAGATATCGACTCTCATGGCTTTCTGGGTTACCCCGTATTACAGGCCGCAGATATTCTGCTCTATGAGGCAGAACAGGTTCCCATAGGTGAAGACCAGTTGCCACATCTTGAGCTTACCCGCGAGATCGCCAGAAGATTCAATCACCTGGTAGATCAAGACACTCTGGTGGTACCAAAAGCTCTTTTATCAGAATATCCTAAAGTGGTGGGCACCGATGGGCGCAAAATGAGCAAGAGCTATAATAACACTCTGGTTCTAGCTGATGCCGAAGAGGCCCTCACGGCAGAGATGCGCAAAATGAAGACCGATACGGCCAGGGTGAGACGTGATGACCCGGGTAACCCCGAAGATTGCCCTGTTTTCACCTATTACGACTTTTTTGCCGCAGATAAAAAAGAAACAATTGCTGCTGAGTGCCGATCAGCAAAAATTGGCTGCAGTGACTGTAAGAAGATAATTTCTTCTGCCATGGTTGAAGATCTTAAACCTTTTCGCGAAAAAAAGGCCGAGGTGCAAGAGAACAAGAAACTCATATCAGATGTTCTCATGTATGGGGCAGAAAAAGCAGAAAAGGTAGCTAATCAGACTCTAGAAAAAGTCAAAAGTAAAATGGGGTTTAAAAGTATATGACAGTAGCCCAGCAAGCCCATGCCTTTACTGTGCGGTTTCGCACCCGTGAAGGTCTTGAAGAGACCGGCCCCCTTGATCTTTTATGGCGGCTGATTGAGAGTTATCAAGTAGATATTTTTCAGGTTTCGCTCAGTCGCATTACTGATGATTTCATAGCATATATGCAACAGGCCGATCTTGATCTCGAGCAAGAGGCTGACTTTGCGATGATGGCGGCCAAGCTATTATTTTACAAATCAAAACTTCTGTTGCCTGACCCGGGTTATGAAGAAGAATATGAAGAAGATTCACTGCCGTTCGAACTGGTTGATCAGCTCTTAGAATACAAAAGATTTCAACAGGCTGCTGATGTACTGAGAGATTTTGAGTCTCATGCCAACATGGTTTTCAGCACTGAGGCCAGCTGGCAAAAATACGAAACTGATTCGGCATTTGTGGATCTAGATCTGGTTGCACTTTTAGATTCTTTTAGAGAATTTCTAATCAAAACCGAAAAGCAGCGCCCGGTTGAAATCGAAAGTGAGAGCTTCACTTTAGAAGAGATTATTGATGAGATGAGAGAAGAAATTAAAAATTCGTCATTTGTTTCATTCTTTTCTTATATCGAAGGTTTCAGTGTTCTGCGTTGTATTGGCGTATTTCTGGCTATTCTTGAGCTGGTTAAAATGCGTGAAGTCACAATCGAACAGAATAGTGAATATGAAGATATTCATATTACCCTGCGACAAACTTGATATTTTATGGAGCTTGATGACCTAAAGGCAGTAATAGAAGGGCTGCTGCTTGTTTCAGGTAAGGGCCTCACCGAAAAAGAGATAGCCCAGGGGCTGGCACAAGACGAGGGGCAGGTGCAGACCGTTCTTGAATCTCTGGTAGATGATTACCTTGAAAGAGATGGTGGCATTTTAATCAAAAAGATTAAAGGCAAATACCAGTTTGTAACGCATACCAGAATCTTTAATCATATTCGCGAGTTTATCAGTGAGAAAAAGAAAGATACTCTTTCTAAATCGATGCTTGAAACTCTCGCAATTATCACCTATAAACAACCCGTAACCCTTCATGAGCTTGAGGAAATTCGAGGAGTAAATTCACGGTCTATGGTTATGGCCCTTGTCTCAAGAAAGCTGGTAAAACCCATGGGGCAGAAAGAAGCACCGGGCCGGCCCACTCTTTACGGTACCACCAAAGAATTTTTAGAATACCTTGGCCTCAACAGCCTTGAAGATTTACCAGCACCTTCTGAGGTAAAAGAACTCAACTTTGAAGAACTGTAATGTTAGATGATTTAAGAAAGAAAATAGACGCCATTGACGAAAAGATCATTGAATTGATTTCAGAGCGTGCTCTGGTTGCGCAGAATATTGCGAAGGCCAAACATTCTGAAAACTCACCGCTGTATCGCCCCAACCGCGAGCAAGAGATCTATGAAAAATTAAAAAAGCTGAATAAAGGCCCCTTTGAAGTTGTACATTTGCAGAACATATATCGTGAGATCATGAGTGCAACCATACAGCTTGAAGGTTCTTTTAAAGCTGCATACTTTGGCCCTGCTGGCAGTTTTACCCATCAGGCGGCCATTAAAAAATTCGGCAACAGCCTTACGCTTATACCTGTTAATGATATTGACGAGGTCTTTGATGTTGTTCAGAAGAAAGAAGCTATCTATGGCATCGTGCCCATTGAGAACTCTACTGAAGGTATTGTTAACCAGGCGCTTGATTCGCTTATAGATTACAATCTCAATATTTACGCTGAAATAAGATTGTCGGTCGAGCATAATCTATTAAGCTTTGCTGAAGATCTGAATCAGCTGAAAGAAGTGCACACACACCGTCAGGCCTATGGCCAATGTAAAAAATGGCTTATGCGGCATTTACCGCAGGCGCGCTGGGTTGAAACTTCTTCAACTTCTAAGGCCGTGGCTGACCTTGCTGAGTCAAAGGCGCCTCATATTGCAGCTATTGGTTCGCAGGCTGCATCGATTACCTATGAGGTTCCGATTGTGTATCAGAATATTGCTGATTATGAAAATAATTTTACGCGCTTTATAATCATAGGTCGTGATCACGCCCAGCCTTCGGGCAAAGACAGAACTTCGATTATCTTCACCTTGCCACACAAACCGGGGGCTCTTTTTGAATTACTGCAACCCATAATGCAAGCAGGGGTAAACCTCACCAGCATCGAATCAAGGCCTAACAAATCAGAAATCTGGAGCTATGTTTTTTATATCGAGCTAGAGGGTCATCGCGAGTCGCCACAGATAGAACAGGCAATCAAACAAATCAGCGAGCTGGCAACCTCAAGCCGTGTGCTGGGGTCATACCCTTTTGATGTCACCTAGTAGCCAGAGCCAGCACATTGCGACAGGCCTGCTCAAACATCTCTGAATTAGTCTCGGTTGAAAATACTTCTTGGTATAACCTTACAAAGGGGTTATTGCGCACTGTCACGGCCTTGTCAGCCGTAAACACCGGCTCTGAGAGGCTCTGAAAACCCTTGTAGAACCTGCTTTTAACTGATTTCTCTACTGAATAGAATCCATTACCTATTCTAATGCGGGCTTTTTCGAAAAGAATCTCTAACTCAAAGGCAAAGTATTTGCTGTTAGCCTGAGTATGAATAATACCAGAACATTCTGAATGGCGAAATGAGAGTATATGACTGTTTTCACTGGCGTGATCATGGTGAGACTGGGTGATAGTTCCGAATAAGTACTGTACCAGATCTACCAGGTGAGTGGTGTCATGCAGCAACACGCCTTCATATTTATCATTGTGAAAAAACCGGCTTGCGGCTGACGAAAAGAAGCCCCGGTAGCTTAAGACACGACCATATTTTTCTTTGAGAATATCTTTTCTAAGACTGATGTATTTATCTGCATACCGGCGTTCATAGTTAACCCAGACTTTGCTTTTTGCATTTTCAAAGGCCTGCAATAGTTTTCTGGCCTGGGTTTTTGTTTCGGCTACAGGCTTCTCTACTATGACCTTAGGTATACCTGCATTGAAGGCCTGCTTTAAAATTTCGTAGTGCGCATCAGTCGAGGCTGCAATGATCAGCAGCTCTGGGCTTTGTTTGATAACCCTGCGGTAATCATCAGTAACGGCTGCTTCACCAGCGACTTTTCTGCCCAGAAATTCTATGGCATACTCTGCCCTGGTAATATCAATATCGCAGCTTGAAATCAGTTTTAGATTATGTTTCTTCGAAAGCTTTTTCACTGCACCAAGGTGGGTACATGGTTTATATCTTAATGGGTCTTCTTCGAGGCTGAAGCCTATGCGACCACAGCCAATAATTGCAGTTTTGATCATCAGTTAGACTGGCGGTTTATCAATGAAAGAATGCTGCCAATGACCAGAGACATCAACACACCGCCCCAGATACCCGTCGTTGCGTTGTTAAGAATAAACTCTGGGGTCAGCATATCTATCTGTAGGGTTTGTGCGCCTGAAAAGAAGAACAACGCCAGAGGTATCAGGCCAAAGATTAAAATGAGAGCGCTTTTAAAACGATCGGTATTTTTAATTCGTGAGAAGAATACCGGTACGGGGCTTAGAATGATGAACAGCGCTGCATTGTTTATAGCCAGTATCATCAGGTAGATGTTAAGCACAACTATAGCTGAAACTACATTAACCTGAAAGTAGAGAGTTTTCTTGAAAATTCGAATGGCAACTACAAAGAGTGCAATAGCTACGATCGAACCAAGCAGTGCCCAGATAGCAAGGTTGCTGATGAAAAGTTGAAAGCCCATGAATACAAAATAGCTTACCAGGGGTACCAGGGTGAAATATACTGAGGCTATGATGCTTTCAATGATGTTAATCTTATCGCTGGTCAAATACAACTGATTAGCAACCGGAAACCAAATCAACAGTATGCCGAGAATGATGATAGTAAGCAGTGAGCCGTTCGAAAGAGCTTTCTTCTCTGATAACCAGAAGCCCGCATTGGTCAGGTCTGCTTTCTTTGAATGTGCTTCTATGGCTCTTATGAGGTAACGGGGGTAGTAGTCTACGACTGACCGGTTGAACCGAGTTTTGCCAGCGTATTCCCATGAGATGGCGTTTACCTTTGCATTGAGCAAAACGGCCACCTCGCTTTGAAAGAGGCCAAGAGCGGCCAACCCAACCTGATTGAAAAGCCGGTCATGGTTTTTAATAGGAATATATTTCAGCCAGTTGATAGAGCTGGTTCGCCCGTTATTTGCGGTAATTTTAAGCTGCGACTTGTTTGTGGGGCTGGCCTTCATAACTACAGCGGCCGATTTCTGCGGGGCCGTGCTCAACATGATCTTTGAGAGTTCGCATTGTTTAGAATTATCTAGAAACACAACTGCTAATTTGAGATTGGGGCGGGTGTTGATATATTCAGCCAGGGCAATGCCAGTATAAAGTGCAGGCAAACTGTCTTTCTTTTGCCAGGGAATATAAACCGCAAAATCTGCCGGGCTTCTTTCTGCGACCAGATTCAGACAGTGCTTTTTCTGGGCAGGGTAAGTTATCTTCAGCTTATTAAAGGCCCAGCGACTGCTGTTTACATATCTTTTAAGAATGTTAAATGCCGGCTGGCGGTTCTTTTCAAGCCAATCAGAGGGCTTTTGCAGTAGAGCGTTTACAATAAATGGGGCTTGTGTAAACTTAGTCTGGGTATTAAGAGAAACTTTTGTCTTTTCATCTATGGTTTGCTGACCGAAAAAGTAAATTGCCGGCGCGGCCAGCCCGACCAGAATAAACCAGAAAATATAGAGCTGCAGAAAGACAGGCATCTTTCGTCTTTTTGAGAAAAACAGCTTTCTGGCCACTCTGCACTATCTCAATGAACGTGTTTTCGTACAGTAAAAAACTATAGAAGAATATTCATGCCCGCATAAGCCTTCAGGCCTGAAGTCAGATACGGGGGCGCCAGCTGATAGCTTTCATTAAAAAGGTTCTCACCTCTGATGAAGAGACCTATGGTCTTATTAAGCTTTCTTTCTATTGAGGCGTTTAGAAGAGTAAAATCATCTAGAAGTTTCTCATCAGAATCACGAACAGAAATGTAGCGAAGGCTTAGCGAAAAATCCCAGTTGTTTGGTACAAAATGGCCTTCGAAATACGCACCCACGGGATGTTTGAGATTTACTTTGTCGACATGGTAATCGGCTTCAATACCCACTTCGTAATACAGTGAATCGGTAATTGTATGTTCAAAACCCAGTTTGTTAAAAACAATTCTGAAAAGCTTCTTCTCAAATGTATAAAGCTCATCGGTATCAAGGCGTGGGTTGTAGAAAACATCATAGTAACGAAAGCCATTCTGCAGCTTTAATGACATCGCCTTGCTTATTTTTACCTGGTTTGACCAGCTTGCCTGCCACTTATCTTCAGCAGCCTGGTAATATACCGGTTTAAAATATGTGTTCTGCAGCACAGTTTGAACATAGTCTGGTACCTGCCCCTGCCTTCTGATATCAAGTTGTGAATGCCATGCGCCGTAAAAGCTGTCAAGGGTGAACAAAGGGCCGATAATCGGTTCAAACTGGCGGCCGTAGAAGATGTGCGTACCAATGGTTAAGTCGACCTGCCAGGGCACCTTCTGAGGGCCAGTCACTGTTCTGAAAAGAGGAAACACAAACCAGAGATCAAGATTTCCTACATGATAAAGCTGTTTAAAGTTATTCTCATACAGCTCAGTTTCAGCATACCAGAAACCAGTTTGTATATTAAAGGCATTTCTTTTGCCCCAGATGTATTGCCATTTTGCATCGCCGGCTGTGCGAAAAAAAACAGCGCCTGGGTCACTGCCATTCTGAATTTCAAGGTCTGAGCCGATGTATTGGGCCTGCAATGTAAGATCTATTTTCTGAAACTCTGAAGGTCGAAACTGGTATGAAAGTTCACCAAGGCCTCCGCGTTTAAACTGCTGCGTGTATGCAGAATTAGATTGCAGGCCATACAGGTTGTCTTGATAAACGGCCTGCACCAGAAATTTGTGTTCGGGTGATAGTTTAAAACCAGTAAGCAGTTTAAGGTCATCAACAGTATACTCTGAGTTGCCAACCAGGTTTTCACCAAAGCCCTGTGCGTCTGCCTTGCTGCGGCTGTAATCAAGCAGGTATATGCCATGTTTATCGCGTTTGGTAATGTATATATCTACTCCCAGTGAATTGTAGGTTCCATACTCTGCTTTAATCTGCGCCTGTTTTTCTACAGTCTTGGCACCCCGTTTTTCTTTGCGAACAATCTGGTCGGCATCTTTCTGCCATTCAGCATCGGCCTGGTTTTCAGGTACTATATCATCGGTCTTTTTTTTCTTAGATGGCAAAAGCTTCTCGTCAGTACCCTCGATTATAATTTCCTTATCTTCGATATTGCCTTCTTTTTTATTCTCGTCTTCATCTTCAAGTTCGCTTTCAAGGTCTATGGTTTTCTTGTCTTGCGCCTCAATGAGTGCGGTAGAGAAGCAGAGCAGTGTTATCAGCAGAATTCTTTGTAACATTTATGGAGCCTTTAACGTTCTGAAATCTTAACGATTGTAAGCTGGTATTTAATCATCGGCTTGTGTTAATTTAGATGTAATAAAAGAAAACTCTGGCAAAGAAAGATTTTTCAGGCAGCCTCGCGCTGCAGCTTTTCATGTCTTAGCAGTTTCTTACAGAATGCCACATCAAGAGAATGGCCACCCTTAGAGCAGAGCACATGGCCCTGAATCGGTCTTTGTACCAGCGCCAGGTCGCCAATCAGATCAAGAACTTTGTGAAAGATAGGCTCTTGATCAAAACGCATTTCATTCATGATACCATCGGGTGTAAATACGACAGCGTTTGCCGTAGAACCGCCCTGAGCCAGGCCGCGACTTTTTAGAAGTTCTACTTCGCGCAGAAAACCGAATGTTCGGGCGCGCCCTACCTGCTGTTTGAAAAACTCTTGATCAAACACCATTTCGATGCTTCGGTTCTTCAACAGCGGATGCGGATAGTCTATTGAATATGAGATCTTAAAGTCTGGGTCAGGCAGACCTACCAGATAACGGTCACCATCAGTAACCATGACCGGTTTGCGAATCACAATTGGCTCAACCTCTTGCGGAAACTCATGAAGTTCACATACATCAAGGGCTTCAATAAACGGAATAGATGACCCGTCAGTAATGGGTACTTCGTCACCACCCTGAATTTCAATGATGAGATCTGTGATGCCCAGTACAAAGAGGCTGAACAGCAGGTGTTCAACGGTCTGAACATGAAAGTGCTCATTACCCAGAGTTACCGCCAGCGAGGTATCAATTACATTATCGACATGAACTGGTAGACTGAATTCTTTATCATTGATCTTTCGGGTGAAGACAAGCCCGGTGTTTTCTTCTGCAGGCAAAAATATCAGTTTCATTTTCTCGCCTGAATGCAGACCAATACCCTCAATCATGCCGGGGTTTTTTACCGTCTTGCGAAACTGTATTCTGCTGTTAATCTGTGGCAGATTCTTCTTTGCAAAAACAGCCATACCAGTCAAAATGTAAGTAAAATATGCACAGACAACTCAAAAAGTTCTCGTAAGACTGATTCAGATAGACCTCGTGGTTTTGATGCTTGAGAGCTTGATAAAGAAAATCAGCAGCAAAGAATTGAGCGCAGTAGAACTTGCCACAGATTACCTGGCAAAGATAAAGAAAGATAATGAAAAAGTCGGGGCTTTCATCGAAGTCGACGAAGAGCGTTATCTCAAAGATGCAGAAGATTCACAGAAAAGAATCGATGCGGGTAAGCAGAGGTCTGAGCTCGAAGGTATTCCCATTGGTATTAAAGACAATATCGTTCGCAAGGGCTGTAAAACCAGCTGCGCTTCTAAGATTCTAGAATCATTTATTTCGCCTTATTCAGCAACAGTCATAAACCGACTTGAAAGTGCTGGTATGATACCTGTTGGTCGCCTGAATATGGATGAGTTTGCCATGGGATCATCGACCGAAAACTCTGCGATGCAACTTACCCGTAACCCCCATGATCTTGAACGTAGCCCTGGTGGTTCATCGGGTGGCTCAGCAGCAGCGGTGTCAGCCGCCATGGTTCCGGTCAGCCTTGGCTCAGATACCGGCGGTTCGATTAGACAACCAGCGGCTTTCTGTGGCGTGGTTGGCCTGAAGCCTACTTATGGCAGTATTTCGCGTTATGGCCTGGTTGCCTTTGCATCGAGCCTTGATCAGATAGGCCCGCTGGCTACTTCTGTAAGTGATGTTGAGAAGATTTTTGAAATTATTAAAGGTGCTGATAAACAAGACAGTACTTCGGTGCAATATAAACCGCTTAATGTGCCAGCTCTCGATGAGATGACTCTTGGTATTCCTGTAGATCTTATTGAGCAGTGCTCTGACGAGGTTAAAAGCTCTTTCGATCAGGTTAAAGAAGCTCTGGGGGGCAGGGTCAAGGCGGTGAAAGAAATCTCATTGAGCAACCAGAAGCTTGCCACCCCGGTTTACTATTTGATAGCAAACAGCGAAGCTTCAGCCAACCTTGCCCGGTTCGACGGGGTAAGATATGGCCAGCGCATTGAGGGTGAAAACCTGCAAGATCTTTATGAGAAATCACGTACGGCAGGCTTTGGTACCGAAGTAAAACGCAGAATATTACTGGGAACTTTTGCTCTCTCAAGCGGCTATTATGATGCCTACTATGGCAAGGCCCAGAAGGTACGCTCTCTGATCTGTCATGATTATGTTCAGGCTTTCAAAGACGTCGATGTCATTATAATGCCAACAACACCCAGCCCTGCTTTTAAAATCGGTGAGAAAATCGAAGATCCTATTGCCATGTATTTGAATGATTTGCTGACAGTTGGCGCCTCACTGGCCGGGGTAGCCGCAATTTCTGTACCAGGCCCGACTCAAGGGTTACCCGTCGGCATTCAGCTTCAGGCAAACTATTTTGGTGAAAATCTACTCTTTGAAGTAGGTAAAGAAATAGAAAATACTTTTAAAGCCACACCAGCAAAACTGTAATTATGAGCCAGAAACTCTCAACGCAACCATACAAGGGTACCCGCGATTTTTATCCTGCTGAGATGCGTGGCCGCCAGTGGATCTTTCAATCAATCAGCTCGGTAGCAGAATCATTTGGTTTTGAAAAAATCGATGCCCCAATGGTTGAGCCCCTTGATGTTTATCTGGCCAAAACCTCTGAAGAGATTGTAAGCCAGCAACTGTATTCTTTTGAAGACCGGGGTGGGCGCAAAGTAGCCATGAGACCTGAAATGACCCCGACAGTGTCACGCATGGTGGCCCAGAAGTTTCGTGAGCTGCCACGACCTATAAGATGGTATTGTCTGCCTAACCTGTGGCGCTATGAGAGGCCGGGTAAGGGCCGCTTAAGAGAACACTGGCAATTGAACTGTGATATTTTCGCCGCTGAAAACGAGCTGGCAGCAGATGTTGAAATACTTCAACTCGCCATTGAAACCCTGAAGGTTTTCGGTGCCAATGAAAACAACTTTCAAGTACATATTAATCATCGTCGAATTCTAAATTCGGTTTTCGCTAACCTTTTAGAACTCAGCGAAGCGAAAAACGCCGAAATTGCCCGCATCATGGATAAAAAGGCCAAAGTCTCACCTGAAGATTACAGCAAAATGCTTGGCGAGGCCGGGCTTGATCAGAACAAACAATCGATTTTAAATGAGTATATTGATGGCGGGCTTGACTTTTTACAGGCCAATGCTGCCAAACTTGATTCAGAAGCTGTAAATGCATTAAACCAGATTCTATCGATTCTAAATCAGACTTCTTATGAGAAGTATGTTAAATATGACCCTCGTATCATCAGGGGCTTTGATTACTATACATCTTTGATTTTTGAAATATATGACTGTCACCCTGAGAACAGGCGAAGCCTTTTTGGCGGGGGCCGATACGATAACCTTGTGGGTTACTTCAGCAAAGAAACGGCCAACGCTATTGGCTTTGGTATGGGTGATGTTACCCTGGTAGAATTTTTAGAAACTCACGGTCTTATGAAACAGTTCAGCAAAGACCTTGATCTATACATTGTCAATGTGGCAGGTGAAAAAGGTTTTCTTCACTGCAACCAGATTGCAGCCCAGGTTCGTGCCGCCGGTTTCAACGTAGAAACCAGTCTGAGCTCGCAGAAAATAGCTAAACAGATGCAGGCTGCCAATAATAAAGAGGCCCGTTTTGCCTGTATTATTGGCGAAGATGAAATTGAATCAGAAAAACTTACTCTTAAGAATATGGTGTCAGGTGAGCAGAAAAATGTTGAGCTGGCCGAAGCTATCAAACTACTTCAGGGGTAGACCCTGATTTGAAATAACTCTTTTCGCTTATTGTCGAGGGCTTTCAGGTAGGCCTGGTGATTCTTGGTTAATTTTACAGGTAAGTCAAAACTTAAATCATTGTCAGGGCTGTGCTTATGGTATTGCTGAAAAACCAGATTTTGTTTTGCTTCTTTTACTAATAGCTGTATTTCATTCAACCCTGAAGCCTGCTCTGTTCGTCCGATACGAACCGAGCAGGTTTGCAATTGTGAGCAATCACCTTTAATCTGGTGGCCCTGCCATGAAAACTCTTTGGCGGTATTGAGAGTTATTGTTTCTGAACGCTGTCGGTTATCCATATACATGAATACAATCACAATGAGAACAATGTCAGCAAAGAGGATGATATTTGCCCATTTGCGTATTTTGCTTCTACCCGAATCTTTGATATTCTGGCGGGCTTCTTCTGGCGAGCGGCTGTAATACTTCACTTGATGTACCTGTAAATCTCTGAAGCGCTTAGAAAGTCTTTATGTCGCTTTGTTATCTTTTCGGCCATTTTAAGATAAAAAAGCACAGCTTTTTCTACCGCCCTAATGGCTCTCTTTTTGGGATATCTTACCAGCATATTGGCAATGCCCCCACTTAGAACATCACCTGTACCACCCGTTGCCAGTTCAGAATGGTCAGATTTGAGAAAAATTTCTGTTTCATTCTGGGCCACCAGTATGCCGCCAGGGCCCTTTAAATATACAGTCGCGCGATATCCGTTTGCAATGTTCAGGGCACACTCTCGTACGTTTTTTACAATCTGCTCATCGAGTACTTCGGCCTCGCCTTTATGGGGTGTTAGAACCAGTGATTTGAGTTTGTGATCTAAAATCAAATAGCGTACATCAGGCAGCTGCTTGAGGCCTGAGCCATCGATCACAAGATGCAGATTAGATTGGGTAACCAGTTTTCGCCAAAAATCGATGGGTAGCTTCTCTTGCAGCCCAACGCCAATAACGGCTACCTCAGGCCCCTTGCCACGAATACTTTTTAGAAAGGCCTGAGCAGCATCTTCTATTGAATTGAATGAATTGTACATCAGCTCAGGGTGGTCTTTTAAATACTTGCGTATTCCCTTTGAAGTAGAATAGATTTTGGCAAGCCCCCCGCCCATCTTGAGAAAACTCTGGCCTGTCATAATGGCTGCACCTTCCATACCGGGGCTGCCACCCAGAATGTGTATCGTGCCAGATGAGTATTTATTATTACCCTGTTTGCGAATAGCCTGGTTATGTAGAGGTTTGGCCAGCCTGCGGGCCGGCAGTGTAAAATCTTGCGAAAAGCCGATGGCAAAAACATGGGTCTTACCTGAACTTAGAATACCAGGCTCAACCAGATGCCCTACTTTATAGCTGCCAAAAGTCAGGGTCAATTCTGCTTTGATCGTTTCGTGAGAAAAAATATCACCACTGGCGTAGACACCGCTTGCTATATCGATGGCAACAATTCGGTTTTTGCCCCGGTTTAATTTCTTAAATATCTGCCGCAAAGAGCTGTCAGGTTCACCCTTGAAACCGGTACCAAAAAGCCCGTCGATTATTACTTTCTTCTGCAGTCGGGGGGCTTCTTGCAGGTCTGCAATCTTTACTCTACTTGAGGGGGCATTTTCTTTTACTAGTTCATAGAAATACTGGCTGTCTTTTGTTTTGGCTGGGCCCATTTGCCAGATGAAGATCTTTTTTCTGCTGGCATTCAACAGATGCCAGGCTACCACATAGGCATCACCGCCATTATTGCCCTTGCCCGCAAGAATATGCACCTCTTTGGCTTTGCTGAACCATTTTAACTGGCTCAAAAGCTGAAACATGCTCAGGCCAGCCCAGCCCATTAACAGTCTTGAATCTACTTTTTTTTCTTCGATTGTAAAAGCATCCCAATTGGCGGCTTCTTCGCCGGTTAAAATGGGTATGCTGGTCTTG
Organism: uncultured Leptospiraceae bacterium; assembly: GCA_964532545.1. Classification (GTDB taxonomy): domain Bacteria; phylum Spirochaetota; class Leptospiria; order Turneriellales; family CAZHLC01; genus CAZHLC01. Next base: position 18,268 of record CAZHLC010000005.1, read on the forward strand.
CTGCTGTAGTCGGGCAGAGTTCTACTTCCACTGGTAGACTTCAAATTTATCTTTAGCTACCCTGAGACTGAAGTAATTACCATCAAGGGTGGCATAAGAATGTCGCCATGCACTGCGTCGGCCTGGCAGGGTAATCTGCAGGTTGTTAACAAGGTCGCCTTCAAGGTTATATAGGGCAAATTTAAACCGATTGGCTTCTATGGTCTGCCAGATTATTATGTGGTTGTTGTCATAGGGAATATACGGATGATCATCAGGGTCATTTAAGCTGCTGAATACCGTTTCAATTTCGTTTGATTCTATATCTTTAGTTTTAAAAATCCGGTGCTGAAATTTTGAACCCGTTGTTTCGCCCTTGGCGTTGAAAAGGCGGTCATCAAGGCGACCGATAAACAGTATCTTCTCACCATCAGGAAAGGGATACATGTATTCGCAGCGGGCTACCTGTTTCTGGGTGTTCACATCTTCAAAAAGAGCGGTTTCACAGTCTTTCTGGGTGAATCTCTGACCCAGGTTTTCACCGGTGTGCTGCTCTAAATAAAGATCATCAAGGTGACGGTAAAGAACC
>CAZHLC010000006.1:0-18827 GCA_964532545.1 uncultured Leptospiraceae bacterium
AGAAGCTTTTTACTGATGAGACTCTGAATCTGAATCAACTGGCAAAAAAGCTCAAGATCTCATCACACCAGCTTTCAGAATATCTGAATAACCATCTCAGCAAAAACTTTGCCAGCTTTATAAATTACTATCGTATCGAAGAAGCCAAAAAGATGCTGGTCGATGATCGTGAAGAAACAGTGTTATCTGTTGCCTATAAAGTTGGTTTTAACTCGAAATCTACTTTTAATGCTGTGTTTATGCGCTTTGTTGGCAAATCACCAACGCTTTACCGTGAGCAGAATATATGATTCTATTAACGAAAAGAGAAATTGAAAACTCAATAGTTGTCAAGCCTGAAGTAGAGAAGTTTGACGGTAATGCAGCCAGAGAGATACAGCTTGAGCTTGAACGAATTGTTGAGAAAAAGCCGGCAATCATGATCATTAACTTTGAAAAAGTAGATTTTATAACCTCATACGGCATTAGTATATTGCTAATGCTGAACAAAAAGATGAAATCGTACAACGGCTCTCTTCGCTTGGCGTCTCTGCAGGCTATGCTTGAAAGCTCACTTAAAAGTGCCAAAATTGACAATTTAATTGATTTCTATGGCACGGTAAACGATGCAATTAACCCTGAATAAATTTGGCGCCTCTGAGAAATCAGTGTATTTTGATAATGATCAAACTACTTTTTATTTTGAAGGAACTCGATAAATGAAAAAATTTCTTTTAGTATCAGCAACCATAGCCATGGCAGCTATGATTTCAGCCCCTGCATCTGCATGTGGCGGTAAAAAAGCCAAAAAAGACTCTATCAAACAAGCACTGAATTCTAAAAACGTATCTACCAAAAAAGCGAAAACCGGCAGCAAAAAAGTTGTAGCTCAGGTAGAAGCTAAAAAAACCAAATAAATCTCTTATTGGTTTCTTATCAAGAGCCCTTTTTTTAGGGCTCTTTTCTCTTCTTTATTGTCTTTATATATAGTTTGACACTGTCTCTAATAGACAAGTGTTGACGTTGTTTCTTTCTACGCCCAATGCGCATTCTAATCGGTTTATTCTTATCTCTTTGCTTATGCTCAGGTCTATTTGCCCAGTACGAAGGTGAGGGCTGGCGCATTAAGCCACAGATTGGGCTCTGGTTTGGCCCGGTAGCGCCAATGCCCGGTTCGGCCTTATCTGAGGTTGTAGGCACGAATCTGGGTGGTGGGCTGTTCTTCAGGCTGAATCTGCCCAATGATGCCTGGCGTACCGAATTAGGTATTTCATACTCTGTATACACATCGAAAGGGCCTGAACAATTACAGTCAATTCCGGCTTATCTGGCCGTTGCTTATACTCTGCCGGTAAATCTGCCCCTGACCTTTCAGATCAAAGCCGGTGGTGGCGCAAACTATCTGCAGAACAAACCCGAGACTAAACATAACACTCACCCCGCCTTTTTTCACGGGTGGGAAATTTCATTTCCTGCGGGTAAGTGGGTAAACATTGGCTTGCGAACTGATTACTTTTTCGTATTTGAACAGCATGTTAACAAACCCGCAAATTCGCCTGATGACTTTCAGTTGATCAACGGGCACCTTCTGAATTTTGGTTTAATGGTGAATTTTAATCTGGCGAGATAATTCATGAAGAAACATTTGATAATTCTTTTTCTAGCTGCTTTATTTTCACAGTGTACCAATCAGGCAGTTCTTTCACAACTATACAATTCTCGCCTCAAACTCGTTTTAATGTCAACCTATGAGTCAAACGACCCCTATGCTCAGCAAGACCTTTATATCGCAGATACGCTTTTTACAGAGGCTGATGGCACTGGCACCGATCTAGAGGGCACAACCTATTTTGGTGAAGACGACCGTACTACATTCAGTCAGTATTTTGACATAGCAGAAGTTCGCCTGGCAACTGGGTCAGGCCTGCCCAGTGGTAATGATCCTAACGATTACTTTGAATTTTTTGCACGCGACAGAGAATTGCTATGCAGTGAAACCTCTGCACTTGACGGTAAGGTACTCGAAACCTGTATTGAAAACAATGGTGTTCAGAAACTGAAAGAACTCAATAGCACTGGATATAATTTTCCATCAGTAGATGTGCCCCGCAATATTTACCAGCATGTCGCAGTTTATTTTCGCCGCATGGTTACGTACCCCTCTGTGAATTATGACGATCAAAAAGCTTTCAGCACTGAAAACAGGGCCAGCTTCGATAATCGCGAAGTGCAGGGTACAGACGCCGAGGCCCTTTATCAATTTCTGCCGAACGCAACAAATACCAACCCCTTAATGTTTCCCCTTGAGAATACAAGTCTTAATCTCAACATACCCCACCCTGATGAAGGTAAACGCTTCATCATCGAAGTACGTTTTTTCACCCACAATTTATGGATGAAGCACGTAATAAAAGGCGGCGTAACCGGTAATTTTTCAACATTTGTCGGGCCGTCAGACTGGGCTGCTGATCATGATTACGACGATGACGCTTCAAGTGGGCAACTGGGCGGTAATGTTATCGTAACAGCCCGGCTGTACAAACCAGATGAAATCGGCGCCATTATGGTAAGCAACCTGGGTGCTACCACAGTAGACCCCATGAATTATATCATTGCGGTCAATGCCGGTGTCAATGCTCCAACAAACACTCTACCTCTTGCGGCCACCAGCATCGATGCAACTACGGCCACAATAAAAAACCTGCAACCCGGTGATTATGATATTTATCGCATGTGTGATAACCTCTATTGCACCGGGGGAGCTTGCACCACAAATACAGTGGCAGGTAACCGCCACCAGCAAGATGGCTTTCCTGAAACATCAAAGCTGTGCCAGCAGAACGTATCGGTTCAGACAGGTATTACCACTGCAGTTGACGGTACAGCCTGTAACGCCTGCCCCTGATCACTTATTCAAGTTGACGTACAGCCCGCTGTAAAAAACTATTTTCTATGGCGGCTGTTAATTCACTGGTCAGCAAACACAAAATACCCTCACACCCCCGTTATGTACGTTTTATGCGCACCTACATATTTCAGCTGGCTATTGATATGGGTTTTGCCTACAAAGATGCCATAGACATCAAGGCTGCTTTTACTGAGGCCGCCAATAACATTGTGCAACATGCCTATTCAGGTTCTTTTGATCTGCCTATAATAATTGAAATTCACCGCCTTGAAAACCGCATTGAAATCTATATGAAAGACTATGGCCGCAAAGTGGCCCGTTCAGAAATAAAATCACGCCCACTCAATGACTATCAAGAAAATGGTCTCGGTGTCTTCTTGATGGAAAGATTAATGGATTACATCAGCTACGACACTTCATTAGAAAAGGGCACTGTATTAAAAATGGTAAAAAGAATTTAACTGCGCAGTGGCATGTTGGCTTTTTCAAGCCGCTTAATCAGGCCATTCTGCAGATTCTTGATTTCTTCTGATTCAAGAGTACGACTATTGTTTCGCCACTTTACCCTGATCGAAACGGCTTTTTTATCAGCCGCGATCTGCTCACCAGTATAGGTCATGACATGTTCAAGCGACTCGAGATAGCTGTCATTGCCATTACCTTTTTTGGGCCGGCCAACAGCATTGATGACATCAGCAAAGGGCTGCAGGCGATCTAATAATACTGTTACCTCAAAATCAGAACCGGGGTAGCGCACCACTGGGCGATAAGCCTTTTGGTGAGAGGTAGCTTCTAATAAAGTATCAAGTAGCGTCTCAAAATAAAAAACCTCACCAAGATCAGCCTCATCAGTGAGACGGGGGTGAACCTGACCCCATTTAATCAGGTCTATTGAGTTCTTACCCACCCGTAATTTAATAAGACCGGCTCGCCCCGGGTGAAAAATATTCTCACCCTCAAGGTTATGCCACTCAAGATCAGAGGCGTCGAAACCCAGCCTGATAGCCAAATCAGCTAACATAGTGCTGAGCAAAGCCATCATTTCATCTGCTGGCCTTTGGTCGACAAGGGCGCCGGCTACAAACCAGGGTTGCTCGGGTAACTCATCTTTGCCCTTTTCTAAAAACAGCCGTTCGATTTCATAAGTTCGCAAAGAGCTATACTCACGGTGGTAGGCCTGAATATTGTGCAGTAACCCGGGCAGTGGCGAAATTCTCAGAAACGCCTGATCTTGGTGTATAGCATTGGCCATCTCAACGGCCTTTTTGGCAAAACGCGTATCGTTCTTAATGTCACGTTCGCTGTGAAATGCATAGTTATAGACTTCTGTAAAATTGTATCCAGTGCTCAGTAGAGCACGCAATCTGTGTTCAAGCTCTCTTTTATGATTTTTATACTGGGGTACTTCACAAGACACAAGAACAGGTTCTGTAGTAATCTGTTGATAACCAATCATACGGCCCAGTTCTTCAACCAGGTCATCAGCCATGGTTAGGTCGAAATAAGATCTATAGGTTGGTACGGTTACAGTAAGCTCGTCTTCTTTTTCGTTGCACTGCATCTGCAGGCTGGTGAAAATATCTAATATCTCTTTATTGCTGATTTCGATGTTTCCCAGTCGTTCGCGCAAATAGCTGAAAGTTGTTACTATCTTATTTTTCAGGGGTTTTTCTGCAAATTCGCTGTTGATTTCGCCCATTTTCAGGTCTGGGCAGGTTTCGTTTAACAGAGTCGCAAAACGATGAATAGCCACCTCAGCATTAGCTGGTGTCTGCCCCTTTTCAAAGCGCTGGCTGGCCTCTGTTCTGACCCCGAGTTTTGAAACAGCCCGACGTATATCACTGCGGTGAAAAGTAGCTGATTCAAGAAAAAGTTTCTGGGTACCTTCGGTAACCTCTGTGTCAAAGCCACCCATAACTCCCCCAAGGGCAATGGGCTCTTTTTCATTACGAATTAGTACAATTTGCCCGGGCAATTTATGCTCTTTCTCATCGAGGGTTTTTATGGTTTCACCATTCTTTGAATAATTGATTACGATTTTATTGCCAAGGGTATTGCGGTCAAATGCATGATTAGGCTGACCCAGCTCGAGCATTACATAGTTTGAGACATCAACCACATTATTTATAGGCCGCATACCAGCCGCCAGCAATCGAGCCTGCAGCTTGATGCCTGAGGGAACAATCTTTACATTTTCAAGCTGCGCCCCTGAGTAGTTTAAAGCGGCTTCGTTTTCAATTTCGATAGCAGGGGGTTTCATTTCTTCATCGACCTTCGCAGTGCTTTTGAATTTGCTATCTGCGAAATCAGTTTTCAGGGGTTGGCCCAGAACAGCCGCCAATTCTCTGGCAAAACCAAAATGACCCCAGAGGTCAGGCCGGTGGGTAATTGATTTATTATCTATATCAAGCAGTGTATCTGTAACAGGCAGTACTTCGCTCAATCGCTGGCCTGTTTTCAGATTATCGGGCAGAGTCAGCAGCCCCTTTTCATGACTTGAAAACTCAGAGCCCAGTTCAAAGTCTTCAAGTTCAAGTTCTTGAGAAGAACACAACATGCCAAAGCTCTCTTTGCCACGCAGCTTGACTTTTTTCATGGTCATGCCGCCGGGCAGGGTAACCCCGATCTGAGCGAGGGGATACTTCTTACCCTCGACCACATTGGGGGCACCAGTTACAATCTGCAGTTCTTCGCTGCCATTATTTACCTTGCAGATCACCAATTTGTCTGCATCGGGGTGGCGAACCACTGACTCAACATGACCAACCACAATGTCATCAAGGTGCGCCATAAAGGGCTCAACCTTTTCAACCTCACAGGTTTTCATGGTCAGCAGTTCGGCAATTTCTTCAGCAGAATGCTTTGTTAAATCAATGTAATCGTTAAGCCAATCGATAGAGATTTTCATAATTAAAACTGATAGAGAAAGGCGGGGTTAGCGCTCTGAAAATGCCTTATGTCTTCAATAGCGTACTTCATCATAACCAGCCTGTTTAATCCGAGGCCAAAAGCAGCACCCTGCCACTTTTCGGGGTCTAAGCCACCCGATTTGATAACGTTGGGGTGCACCAGACCGCAGGGTAGCACTTCAACCCAGCCGGTTTTTTTACAAACAGCGCAACCCGCCCCATCACAAATCAGGCAATGCATATCAAGTTCAAAGCCTGGCTCGACAAAAGGAAAATATCCCGGACGCAGACGTATCTTGGGAGTTATTTTTTTCTCACGGGTAGAGAATATCTCTGTAAGCAGAGTAGTCATTAAAAAGATAAGATGAGATATGCTTATGTGCTTTTCAATGATCATACCTTCCATCTGATAAAAGGTGTGTTCATGCGAAGCATCTACTTCTTCATATCTAAATACCCGCCCAGGTACAATAATGCGCATGGGGGGTTTAAGCTGTTTCATGCTGCGAACCTGCACAGCCGAGGTGTGAGTTCTTAATAGATGGCCCGCCTTCGTATAAAAGGTATCTTGCATTTCGCGAGCCGGGTGATCATCTGTGAAATTAAGAGCCCCAAAATTGTAATAGTCAGTCTCAACCTGGGGGCCATCCATAATGCTGAAGCCCATCGAAGTAAACACGTCTTCAAGCTGTTGCTGCATCTGGCTTATGGGGTGAATATGGCCAGAATCAGCACCTGGTACAAACCCTGCCCCAAAACCTGGCGGTAGCTGGGTAGTATCATACCATTCACTTTCTGCCAGTTTCTGGTAGTATTCTTCTTTGATCGACTGCTGTCTCTGTTGAAACAGTGATTCAAAATCTGTTTTCAGGGCATTTGCTTTCTTGCCCAGCTCGGCCCGCTCTTCAGGTGAAACCCCGCCCAGCCCCTTCAAAATCTGGGTTAGCTTGCCCTTTTTGCCCATAAGCTCAAGGCGCACGGCCTCAAGGTCTTGATCACTGCTGCAGCCCTCAATACGACTGCGAATTTCTGCCTCAAGCCCGCTTAACTGACTGGCAATAGCCTCACTCATTAGTGCAGAAAAGGCAGTTTAGACTGGGTGTAAACTTTTCTTTGATTAGCCCCAGGGCAGAAAAAAGGCATTGTGTCTCTTCTTTGCGGTGAGGGGGAAGGAAGCAGAGACACAATGCCAGGGGCTTCTAAGGAGAGTAGATAATGGTCAAGAAAGTATCAAAAAGCATTATCTTCTTAACCATAGCAATGCAAAATGCGTGCCTAAATTACGGTTATTTTGCGGTGTGCAAAGGTGTATAAAAATTGTACAATTTGCATCGAAATATCGAAAAATACAGCATCAATTATTCAATTTGAAGGTTTCTGGTTGAATTTTTGAATGATTCTAGCTGGAATTATGGGCATTGCGCCAATGGTCGCCCCCATCATAATCAATTGCCCCACCTTGCTTAAACCATCAGGTAAAAAGTATGGCAGACTCAAACCCAGCAGCACCGCCAGGTAGGCCAATGCCATTGTGGTCACCAGAGCATAGAGAAAACTGAAGCGCTTCAATTCACCCAGATGATAACGACTGAGAAAGTATACAATGATTACCAGAATAAAAAGAGCAAGGTTGAACAAGATGCTGAAGAAAATTAACAATTATGAACCTTTCAATTTGTAATGTCGTCTAAGAAACGTTAGCACGCATAACTCTCGGTTTACCTGATGAGTAAGGGGGCGGTCATTAGACCGCCTTTTTTGTGAGTCAACACAATATTAAAAGCTGAAAAAAAACAAGCAACTTTTATGGGGAAGGTTGTCTGTTATTAGAGAAGGAGAAAATCTAAATGAAAAAAATAATTCTATTTACCTTAATTGCTCTGCTGCTTGTTCAATGCAAAAGCAAACATGACAGATCGATTAAGCAATCGCCAATGGTGGCTTCAGAAGCCTACATTACGGGTGCCAGTGGGGCTGACTCAGGTGAGTCAACCGTAGTGCGTAAGATGCGCCACAAAGATGCAAAAGATGCATGGCGGTATAACCCCAATTTTAACACCGAAGCCTACGACCGAATTTATGAGAACCAGTTTATTGCTGTAAATGATGACCCGCGCTCAACCTTTTCGGTTGATGTTGATACCGCATCGTACAGTAACATGCGCCGATTTCTGAATAACGGTAACCTTCCCCCCAAAGACGCAGTGCGTGTTGAAGAGTTGATTAACTATTTTTCGTATAAATATAAAAAACCCGATAATGGGCGATCATTTTCAGTATCTACTGAGCTCTCAGACGCACCCTGGAACAAACAACACAAGCTCGTTCATATTGGCATTAAGGGCAGAAGTGTAACAGGCAAAATGCCGGCACGCAACCTCACCTTCTTACTTGATGTGTCAGGATCTATGAACTCGAGAAATAAATTACCACTTTTAAAAAACTCTTTGAAGCTGCTGGTAAACCAGTTAAATGATCAAGATTACGTATCAATCGTTGTCTATGCCGGTGCTTCAGGTCTGGTACTTGAACCCACCCGGGGCTCTAACAAGAAAAAGATTATCAATGCACTTGATAAGCTCTATGCTGGTGGTTCAACAAATGGCGGTGCTGGCATTAAACTGGCTTATGCAACTGCGCGCAAAAACCTGCGCAAAAACGGCATTAACCGCGTTATTCTGGCCACCGACGGTGACTTTAACGTGGGTACCACTAACCAGGGTGACCTCATTCGACTCATTGAAAAAGAGCGCGAATCAGGGGTTTTTCTAACGGTTCTGGGTCTTGGTATGGGTAACTATAAAGACTCAACCATGGAAAAGCTGGCCGATAAAGGCAATGGTAACTATGGCTATATTGATACCATTTCAGAAGCCCGTAAGATGCTGGTACATGAGGCCGGCAGCACCCTGGTCACGATTGCGAAAGACATGAAGCTGCAGATCGAATTTAACCCCGCAAAGGTAGCCAGCTATCGCCTGATTGGTTACGAAAATCGAATTCTCAAACACCATGAGTTTAATGACGACAAAGTTGATGCTGGTGACGTTGGCGCAGGTCACACTGTTACTGCTTTATATGAGATTATTCCTGTGGGAGTGAAAAATGGTGGTATTAAGGTAGACCCCTTGCGCTATCAGAACACTGCGAAACTCACCGAGGGTACTGAAGGTGAATGGCTTCAGGTAAAAATCAGATATAAAAAGCCCACCGGCAAAAAGAGTATGCTTGAAAAACACATAGTTTCAGGCAAGGCCATTGCCCTGAACAAAACCAGCCCAAACTATCGTTTCTCAGCCGCCGTTGCTTCATTTGGTATGCTGCTGCGCGATTCTAAATTTAAGGGCAGCGCTACCTATATCAAGACCTATACCATGGCAAAGGGCTCACTGGGCCAAGACCCCCATGGTTACCGTGCCGAGTTTCTTCGCCTGGTCAAACTGGCCGAAGAACTCAAGGGCTCAAAAGCCAACTGATCTCTGAACCGGCCCCGGGTAAAAAACCGGGGCTTTTTCAAAAAAAGTACACAATATCTGGGAAATTTTTCGCCTCAGGGGGTATTACCCGGGTATGAAACTCAATATACATTCATTTATCGTACAGAAAATGGTAGCCCAATGGGGCCTCAACCAGCAGGTTTGGGAAGCTGAAATCTCAAAATGCCTACTACTCGAAGTAAAGCTGCCCAACTTCTTCTGGGAGGTTGAGATGCCCATCGCGGCGCAACGAATTCCTGAAAACCTTACCTGCCTATGTCACTCACTTGAGGGTTGGTTTGAAATATATTATGAAGAGAATCTGAGTGCTGGTTTTGAAAGGTACGCTATTGAGAAACTAACCAGTGGTCTGGCCAGGGCCGCCTAGTTCATATGAGACAACAACAGGCGGTAACGGTCATAGTTACCCCGGGTGATTTTCTGGTAATAATAGGTCTCACGATAAGGTATCTGCTCAAAGAAAAGCTCAAGGTCTTGATAACTGATGCTGCGCAGCCAGCGACTGAGGCGACCCGGGCCACCGTTGTAAGCTGAGGCCACCAGATCAAAGTTGTTATTAAACTGCCGGCTAAGATCTGAGAAAAACTTGGTACCCAGCATAATATTATGAGTGGGGTTATACAAATTCATAGCCGGTATCTTTAATTTGCGGTTCACGTAACGGCCAGTGCTGGGCAGAATCTGCAGCAGACCCTTGGCATTTGAGCGACTGGTGGCCCCGGTATGATATTGCGACTCTTGACGCATCAAGGCATAGATTGCGGCCACTTCGATATTATTACGGCGGGCATTCTTTTTGATTTCTTTGAGATAAGGCGTAGGATACAAACATTCCATCGCCAGTTTTGAGAGAAAGAAAAAGTCAACCTGCTTCTGGTTTATCTTCAGATAGCGCTTCATATGATAATACATCAAATGAGCGTCGCGGGTTGCTATACCCACCTTCTGACGCAGCAATGCATCACGCTCACGCGCAAAGTTCTTCACCAACGCCAGCTCTTTATTGGCCCATGATGACATACCAAGCGCAATGAACATGGCAGCGCGAACCTCGCGCAGTGAACTCTTCGTTTCAAGAGCTTCAAGTTTGTCTTGCCAGTCTTGCCAGAATGAGTCGACTGCATAGTCATCAGAGCGGCGCTTCTTCTCAAAAAACTGCTTCAACCAGTCTTCTTCAAGACCACTTTCGGCCAGCCATCTTCTGATCTGCCTTTTGCCCGAGGGCGGCTCATCATCTGAACCAGTGCGGCCCAGAGTTCGCAGAGCCCTGTATGCATAGCTACTGTCTGGTGAATTAAGATACACTTCTTGCAGCATCTCGTTAGCTTTTTCTTTTTTGCCATGGCGTAGCCAGATTTTAGCAAGATAATAACGAGACCGCCCGCCGGTTTTCAGGCCCACAGTTGCATCTCTCAGCTTCATCAGGCAGGTCTCGGCCTCACGATCACGTTTTCGTAAAAGGTCTTTTAAACATACTTTAAAGGCCACGTTTTCAGGCAGCAGATCATCGGTTTTGTAATTCTTAATCAGGGCGATAGCTTCATTAAACCGGTTCTGATGATTCAGGGCGTGCAGGGCTCTGATTCGTTGCCTAAGTGTTTTTGCATTGTCATAGTCTTTAGGTATCACCCGCAGCGCATAGCCATAACGACCAGCTCTGACAAGGCCCGTACCCAGTTCGCCAACCCAGGCGCTTCGGGTACGTTCAGGCAGGCGATTCAGGTATTGATTGAGCAACCCAATTACTGAATCAAATTTGCCGCGACTGACCAGGGTACGACTGTACTTAAGCAGGTAGTCGTGTTTCAGATTATCTTTCAGGGTGCTCAGTTTGATTTTCTGCCAGACCTTATGAGCCTCAGCGGGCATGCGGGCAAGACGCAGGGCCTCTGCGTATCGAATACGATCGGCCACATTTAATGAGTCTGACGAAGCCCCCTTTGTTATCAGGCTTGCTCGAACCTTTTTGGCCGCGCTGCTGAGAGCCCAGGTTATCTTTTCGTACTGCAGAATTTTTAAGTAAGTTTTGAGTGCCTCGTCATGCTGGTTTTGTTTTTCATGATAGTAGCCCAGTCGCAGATAATAGGTTGCCTTGGGAAACTTACTGACCAGCTTCTGGTAGGCCTTGATGGTTTCTTTACCGCCTTTTTTCGTGGCAATCTCTGCCAATAGATTCAGCGATTTCTCTTCAACCACCGGGCCGGGTTTTTTGATCTTTGAAATAATCAGCGGTGGATCATTCACATGGCCCATTTTCTGATAGGCTAAAGCTATCATGTATAGAGCCTCTTGTGAAAGGGGTGACCGCTTTTTACTCTTTTTAAGGTATTTACTTACGTCACCTGAACCATAGCTGGCCGGTAAATCGCTGTGTTTATGATAATGAGCACGGGCGAACCAGCGAATAGATTCTTTGTAATTGCCCCGGCGAAAATAGGCATTGGCACAGAGAAAGACTTCAGCATAAGTAGCCGCGCCTCTCTTCGCTTTTATATCTCTGATGACTCTTATAAAGTTGCGGGCCCGCATTTGTTCACTGCGACCCTCTAGTTTGCGAATATCATCAAAGGTGATATCTCTGGCTTCGCTAGAGCAACTCAGAGCGAGGCATGCAGCCATAATTAATGCAGTGGTTTTGGGGCTCATAAGAATATTTTGTAGACGAGCTATTCTTTGCTTAAGCTATGTATGCAGATTATTTTTGTCAACGAAATTCTATGAAAAAATACCTGAAGATTGGCGCTGCCGGTGGGGTGGCATTGTTACTGATTTTCGCTGCTATGGCCTTTTCTTATGGTGGCAGCACCGGTGATGGCCAGAAACAGGTAGAATTTGAAGTCAAATCTGGTTGGGGCGCCAATGTGGTCATCGCCCGCCTTCACAAAGAAAAGTTAATCAAAAGTCGCACTTATTTCAAGTTATTACTCACCATCAGAGGCCAGAAGAATTCATTAAAGAGGGGAATTTACACCATAAACGATGGTATGAGTTCGGGCGAGATCATCGATGTGCTCACCAGTGGCCGTACCAAAACCATTGCCATCACCCTGCCCGAGGGCCTGAACAACCGCCAAATTGGCGACCGCCTTGTGACAAAGGGGTTCTTTGCTTCAAGAGATGAGTTTCTGGCCATGGCCAGCAATAAAGAGATTCTAACCAAATTTAAGATTCCTGCGAAGACCACTGAGGGATATTTGTTCCCAGAAACATATAATTTTCCCAAAAACTATGATAAAAAGAAAATCGTAGAAAAGATGGTACAGACTTTCATCGATAAAACCAAATCAATCGAGGGCTTTCCTACCGACCCCAAAGCCCGCCATGATCTGGTAATATTGGCCAGTATTGTTGAAAGAGAAGCCCAACTTAAAGAAGAAAGGTCGCTGATTGCGGGGGTTTTTGCCAATCGCCTCGAAGCCAATTATCCCCTTGAATCATGCGCTACCATTCAATATCTTTTTGATAAACCCCGCAAAAGAATCTATTTTCGCGATCTCGAGCGGCCTTCACCCTACAATACGTATATCAACCGGGGTTTGCCACCGGGGCCCATTTCAAACCCAGGTAAAGCGGCTATAAAAGCATCTCTTAAGCCTGAAGAGACAAACTATAAGTTCTTCGTGGTTAAGGGCGATGGTAGCCATCATTTTTCGCGCACTTTTAATGAACATGTGCGCGCCAAAAACCGTTATATTCCCCGAAAATAGCTGAAAAAATGCTAAAGCTTGTTCAAGTTTGAGTCTTACGAATTCCGACAATTAAGTTGTCACGAGTGGCAAACTCCCATTTGTCATAAGTGATAAAAGAACATCTTCTCTTTCCAGGGTGACGACGAAGCAATTCTTCTGACCCCGCAGCGTCTAAGGGTTCGGCTTTGACACAGTCTTAGCCGACCCTTTTTTTATGCCTGCGTAGCAGACTGAGGTCTCACTTGAAATTCGAAACTACCGATTTTCATGGTACGTTTTTCGCCAATGGGTAGCAGTAAAACAATACCCGAAATTACCATAATGAGAAACCCCAGCCATACCCATGAAACCAGGGGATTGATCCATATTTGCAGCACCATTTTGCCATTTTTATCGGTGCCGCCATATTGAATGTAGACATCGTCATACATGGCTGGCAGAATAGCCGGCTCTGAGGTTGTCTGGGTATCATCGTAACGGTTCGTGCGGGGGTTAAACATGGGATATGTACGCACCTCTGTGGTGTCGCTACCCCGCAAAACGTTGTCTTCGTATACGTTTATGGTGAGTATTTGCGTCATATAGAGGGGTACACTGGTTTGACCTGAGCCCGGGGGGTATGATTCGTTTTTAAAAGAAGCCAGCTCAATATTGTAGGGGCCAAAGGCTTCAACCTCACCTGGCCTGAGGGTAATCTTAGCTTCACTCGTAAAGGCCTTACCGGTAAAGCCAATGAAAATAATGGCAAGACCCAGATGAACCACATAACCAAGATATCTTCGTTTGTTCTGAAAAAGTGTGAGAAAAATGGCAGTAAGAAAAAACTCACCGGTATAGCTCTTACGGTTAAGGCCAGCCCTGATAAACTCTTCACTGATGCCCACGATGACAAAGGCAGCCAGAGAAAAAGAAATGCCGGCCAGAATTTTAAGTTCGTCGCTGCCCCAGCGAAAAGCAAGGTAGGCTGCAAAGGCAAGCAGCGCAATCAGCAGGGGCAAACGAAAATTCTTTATCAGGGTGCGACTGGCAGTTTTTCGCCACGCTAACAGTGGCCCCGCACCTGTAAGAAATAAAATAGCCAGCCCAATGGGGGTCATCACCCGGTTAAACCAGGCTGGTGAATAGGTTACCCGTTCGTCAAAAACCAATTCAGTGAAAGTTCCTGACAATGTGCCCACAATCACGATGATCATCGAGAACATCAGCAGAAGATTATTGAGTAGAAAGCCGACTTCGCGACTGAAGATCGAGTTGATAGGTCGGTCTGCCTTGAGCAGAGAGTACCGGGTATAAATATAGTATGTCGAAAAGATTACAATAATCGCCATAAAGGCCAGAAAATAGGGGCCAAGATCAGACTTGGCAAAGGCATGCACTGAAGATACCACCCCTGAGCGGGTCAGATATGTACCAAAGATGCACATGAAGAATGACAGGCTGACCAGTATAACATTCCACACCTTGAACATGCCGCGCTTTTCTTGCACAATAATAGAATGCAGAAATGCAGTGCCCGTCAGCCAGGGTAGCAATGAAGCATTCTCTACAGGGTCCCACGCCCAGTAGCCGCCCCAGCCCAGTTCTTCATAGGCCCATTTGCCACCCAACAGAATTCCGGTACCCAGAAAAAACCATGAGAACAAAGTCCACCGTCTGATCAACCGAGTCCAGTTCAGGTTGAGTTGCTTTGACATGAGGGCCGCCATGGCAATTGCAAAAGGCACGGCAAACGAAACATAACCAAAGTAAAGAATGGGGGGATGTATAATCATGGCCCAGTGCTGCAGCAGCGGATTAAGACCACGACCATCTGCCTGGGGTACCAGCTTGTCACCGGCCAGAAACACCTTAAAGGGGTCAGAGTCTGATGAGAAATTATTCAGCACCGAGAAAAACAGGCTACTGCCCATCAGAATGATGATCATATAAGGAACATACACCGCCTGCTTTCGCTGAATCTGGGCAATAGCAATTGCCGAAAACATCACAAGCAGAAAGTTCCATAAAAGCATTGAGCCAGCCTGGCCCGCCCACAGGCTCGTCAAGCGATAAAACACCGGCAGTGCCCGGTTGGCATGGTTGGTAACATAAACTACCGAAAAATCAGATTGGTAAAGCAGCCCCAGCAAAACCAGCATGGCCGCCAGCACTACCAGAAAGTGAATGTACACCATCTGTCGTGAGAACAATAGAATGGTTTCGCTTTTCTTTTTCAAACCCCAGCTGGCTGCACTTACAGCCAAAAAAGAGGTAGCTACAGAAAAACTGAGTAGAACAGAACCAAACTGGGCCATTAATTGTACTTTTTCTTGTAATCAGCAGCGCTGTCGTATTTTGACGCGCATTTAGCCATTACCTTATCAGCCACAAAGATCTGTTTATGGCGATTGTAAATTCCGTCAACAGAGGCCTGGGCGCCATCTTTGAATGTATCGGGCAACAGGCTTTTGCCAGTGAATATTACCGGCATTTCAACCCCGTCTTTTTCAATAACAAAGTTCGCTTTAATACCTTCACGTTCGATTGAACCCTCTTTGACATCGCCGTAGAGGGTCATAAAAACATTATCAAAGCGTGAGCCGTTTTCTGTAAGAGCTTTTTTAAAGTCTGGTAAAAGATAATGAGGGTGGGCCTCGTCGCTTGATGTCGAGAAAACCAGAAAAACCAGGCCCAACACCATGGTGGTAATAATGATTGCCAGTTTCAGTCTCACTGTTTACAACTTTATAAAGAAAACAGCACGTCTACCAAAATCATTATTGATTCCCGCGCATTATATATCATTTTGGCCATGGTGAAACGAAACCCTAAAGTAGCCCTGCGCCAGATCAGTCGCACCTGGCACTACCTTGCTCTTTTCGCCAAACCTGTTTTATTTCTTATTTTTCTCATTTCTCTGGGAACCGTAGGTTACATCATTTTAGAAGAATACAATGTAATCGAGGGCGTATATATGACAGTGATTACTATTACCACCGTCGGCTTCAGTGAAGTTCGCCCTCTTTCAACCAATGGCAGGTTGTTTACCACTGTACTTATACTTGGTGGGGTCTTCTTCTATGGTCTTGCCATTAACAGTTTTTTGCGTACGTTTTTAGAAAGAAGTTTTCGAGGTTTTATGGAACAGCAGCGCGCTCTTGAATCGATTAAACAGCTCAACAATCATTACATCGTTTGTGGTGGAGGCCGCATGGCCCTTGCCATTGTGCACGAACTAGACCGCTCTAACCAGAAATTCGTTGTGCTCGAGAAAGACGAAGAGTCACCAATCTTCACCTTTGCCAGGCGTGAAAGGTTAGACTGGCTCATCTTAAAAAGAGATGCTCTGGTTGATGAAACTCTGTTAGAAGCCCATATTGACACCGCAAAGGGGCTGTTTGCTGTCTTGCCAACAGATGCAGACAATCTCTTTGTGGTATTGTCTGCCCGTGCTCTCAATGCAGATATTCTTATTGAAACCAGAATTTCACATGAAACTTCACGTAAAAAGATGCTGCAGGCCGGGGCTGACAAAGTTCTTTCACCCTACCTTGTAGGGGGCATGCAAATGGCCCGTAGCATGCTTAGACCAGAAGTCGATGAATTTCTTGAAGTCTTTCTCACCGATTCAAGCTATGAGTTTCAAATGAAAGTATTTAAAGTGCAACCAAATGACCAGCGCATCGATAAACCCTTAAGAGACTGGGGTTTTGCCAACGAAGGCCTTATGGCTGTGGGCGTTCGCCATAAAAACGGTTCAATAAACTTTGCACCCAATGCTGATACAGTCATTGCTGCTGATTCTGAGGTATTTCTGGTAGGCAAGGGCCGGCTTACCAGCGAAGAGTAAATCTGATGGCAGAAAAAATAATCGCAGTAATCGCCCATAACGGTAAAAAACCAGAGATGGTGGCCTTTCTCAAAGACAGCCTGTCTTACCTTGAAGATGTGCAGCTGGTGGCTACGGGTACCACCGGCAAATACGTAGAGAAGGCCGGGCTCAGAGTTGATCGTAAGCTTTCAGGCCCCATGGGTGGCGATGCTCAAATTGCGGCAATGGTCGCTGAAAAACAGATTCTTGCGGTTATCTTCTTTCGCGACCCCCTGGGTAAGCACCCGCACGAGCCCGATGTACAGATGCTGATGCGCCTCTGTGATGTGCATGATATTCCGCTGGCGACAAACCCTGCAACGGCCTCTTTGCTGTTAGAGGGCCTGCGCCAGCAGAAGGCGCTCTGAACTATTCTTTTTTTACCAGCTTGAATGCATGGTTCCAGCTGTTGGTTTTAAAGCCGTAGGTAATCCATAACATGGCGAAGGGTTCGAGCAGGCGTGATTTTTCAATTCCACCCAGGTCATGGGTGTTCCACTTGAATTCAGTGAGTATCTGCTCGACATCTTTTTTGGCAGCTTCGTCATCACCAGCGATGAACATATCAAGTGGTTCACCATCTACCTGGCCATCAACCATAATCGAAGCTGTAATAATATTAAAGGCCTTCACAACCCTCGCTTTGGACAGCCATTTCTGTACCTGTTCGCCAGCTGAATCAGAAAAGCCTACGGCCAAGACCGGGGGCATGCCCTGAGAATCATCGAGGGGGTTGGTAACATCTACTACAACTTTACCAGCCATATTGCTGGCCCCTGCCAACTGCAGCGCGTTTTCAGTTCCTGACCATTTGGTACAAATGAAGACAATATCACCATGCCTGGCAGCTTCATCAAATTTTAAGCAATCAATACCCGAAGAAGCTTTGTATTCTTTCAGCTCATCTTTATCTGGGTTGCGTGTGCCTAATTTCACATCATGGCCATTGTGCCCTAGAGCAGTTGCGAGGGCCTTACCAACCATACCGCTGCCCAAAATTCCAATTTTCATCGTTTACCTTCTTAGTAGTTGCATCTCTTAAGAAAAACCAATTGTCAGCAACCCGCCTATTATTTAAGCGTAAAAAATGCGCTTCATTACGTTTATGCTACTGAGCAGTTTTACTGTTTATGGTCAGACTTTCGTCTTTACGAAAAAAAGAGGTTACCTGTACGAAAAGCCGACCGTTGATTCAAAGCGGCTTAAGCGTTTGAAGAAAAAAAGCAAACTCTCTTTGCTAGAGGTCGACTATCGCCTGGGCACATTGAAGGGTCAAGCTGGTCACTGGCTTTTAGTGCAAACGAAGAAAAATAAACAGGGCTATATCTGGCATAGCCATGTGAAAAATATATCAGAACCAAACAGCACCAATTTTTCAATTGAGCTAGATTCCCCCGACGGAACCAGAATTGGTGAAATCAAACGCTCTGGTTTAACATATTTATGCGACTATGAAGTTCGCAACCAGCATTGTAAACTGACAAAGGCCACCTACCGGGGCGATCGTTTGTACTTTACTATCAGGGTTTTTTATCAAGCAACGCAGCATTCGGCGATAACCAGAAAAATCAAAACTTACCGCTGCCCCCTGAGCAAGGGCGAAAGCAATCAGCTATCTATAAATGCCCGTAACTTTCGGGCAAACACCGTATGCCATCACGATTAATTATCATCACAGTGTTTCTGCTGGCTATCAGCGGTTGCAGAGTAAGAAATGAACCCAATCGTTCTATTGGGCCAAACAAAGTTATAGAAATCAAATATCCCCAGAATAAACAGTTGATTCAAAAGGTACCTCTGCAAAAAAGCACTACTGAAAGCCTGCACGCCATTCGGGTCAAAGACAGAGAAAAACCCCATTACCATGATAATCATAGTCTCAGAGTTGTTGTCACCGCTGGCTGTGGATACATTCACTTTCGAAATAAAAAGTTTCGAATTAAACCAGGTGATCAGATACTCATTCCGCCAAAAACCCTACACTGGGCCCAAAGT
>CAZHLC010000007.1:0-9158 GCA_964532545.1 uncultured Leptospiraceae bacterium
AGACTCACAAAAAAGAAGTCAGCACCATATTCGGCCTGCCGGGCAAAAATCTGACGCCAGCTGATCAGCAGCCCGGCCACGGCCAGAGCAAAAAACAACCAGAACAGCGGCCGGGTGAGCAGGGGTATGTGCATAAACTCGAAGACTGGCAAGATATCTTTAAACTCGGCCCCCGCAAACACCGCGGCATGCAGCTTGTACCCGTTCACATGTATCACCATGGTTACAAGTATCCCCAGCGCAAAAAAAACATATTGTTTGAAATGCACTTCTCGATTGGTAAACACACTGACTGCGCAATAGACCGCACAGAGAAGATAGGCGAAATAAGCACCGTTATGAAAATTCAGCCACAGAGTAATAGCCAACCAGAAAGCAATCATACGCGGCCAGCGACTGACCAGATCATCTTTGCCAGTATTACGATATAGCCACTGGTAAAAAAAGATAAGCAGGGCAAAAGAAAGAATCTCGGCCCGATAGAGAAAACGATTCTGCAGCACGGTAATGACTGCCAGAGGTATGGCCAACCGCACCCAGGGGCCGCCGCCAAGGTGACGCACAAAACGATACGCGAGCAGAACGATAAGGCAAACCGCGAGTATCTGATAAACAAGCAGCCCATAATTGCCAAAGGCAAGATAAAAAGAATAAATAAAAGGCCCGAACAGAAAAGACCAGAGAATAAACTGGTTCTTTTCGGTATTAAAGTTCCAGCGGTCGCCCACCGGCAGGGCCAGGTTATCAAGCAGGTCGCGCCCTATACTCAGGTGCAGAAAAATGTCATCGTCAACGACGGGTAGAATGGCCAGGTAGATCGCCCAGGCCAGTACGCCCAGTAAACCCAGTAGTTCAAACTTGTGCTGCTTGAGTGCAGAAAGCATCGGGTAAAAAGAGATTCAAATCATATTGCGAATAGGTTTTTTTATCTGGGCGAACCCCTGCGGGGCCGGGCTTTGCGAGGCTTCGTCTTGCAAATAAAAATGTTTTCGTAATGAAATGCCGCACCATTTTTTGCAAGAGCCCTTTCAGGGCCCTCTTCAATCCCTTTCGCAGGCGAGGTAAGATTATTTTTGCCAATTGAAAATGGCGCCCGGCAGTAAAGTACCGGGCTAACCAGTACGTAAAAAATACCTAAAAGCGGTGTAAATTAACCAAAAAAATTGTTAAATTCACTTTTTCTGAAAAATTCTCTTTACAAAGCGCTTACACTGATATGCAACATTTCAAGGGAGAGATTCTGTTCTTGCCTTAGAACAGATCTTTAAAAAGGGAAGATGACTTTTTTATTTTGCGCCAGCATCTCGGCTTTACTGTATTCATATCTTCGCTTTTTCTTTTCTTTTTTTCGACTTTCACAACCATATGGTTCGCGGGCAACAGTGGCCAATAATCAATTTACATAATCAAATGATACAGAAACACAAGTTTCAAAAACCAATGGTGCAGCGTTACATGTCATTTTTCTCAATTGAAGCAGGCTCAAGATACCTCAAAATGAAGAGAAGCCAAAGCCCAATTATTACCAAGCATAGGAAAGGTGCATCATGAAAAACCAAATGAGATTTTGTCTATTGCTCACCTTACCTTTGCTTTTACCCAAAACGATCAAATCTGCCGAAGTAAACCACGATGGCTCATTCAGCCACAGAATTGAGATTAAGATACCACCAGGTACTCATGATATGGCGCCAAAACTATCACTGGTTTACAATTCGAATGCTTCAAACGGTATTCTAGGTAAGGGTTGGCTATTAACAGGCCTACCGGTGATAAGCCGAGATACATCTTATCCATTGGCATTTGATGGCAATGATGAATATATCGGTAGTGGCGGGCGCTTAGTTCTCATTGCCAATGCGACCTATCACCATGAGAGAGAAAATATGAGTAGGGTGGTGGCACATGGCAATGACAATATGCCACTAAACAATTCAAACAAATGTGGCGATGGCCCTTGCTTTTGGGTTGAAACGCTGAAAAATGGTACCCAGCTTACATATGGACAAACGTCCGACTCTACAATTGAAATTGAATCACAGAATGATTCACGACTAATGTGGGCTTTAAATAAGGTAACTGATTTAAAAGGCAATTCTTATGAAATAGAATATATCACAGAAACAGCTCCTTATCAAAATCAGCTGTATCCGAAACGAATAGTCTACACTACGGGTAATGGTCTATCAACTTTCAGAACAATCAATTTTGAATATATAGATAGACCAGACATATCGGTGAGCTATAGAACCGGTACGCCAATTCTCACCTCAAAGATTTTAGAGAAGATTAGCATCAAAATCGGTGAGAAATGTATGCTCGGCATTTGTATGCTGGGATCATTAGTTCGCGAATATCGGTTTTCTTATGGCCTTTCTCACTCAAAAGACTCTTTGCTGCTATCTCTGCAAGAATTCGGTTCTGATAGCTCTACTTTTCTGCCAAAAAAGACCTTCAAATACGATACAACATCTAGCTTTGAACCTGCACAAACTTTTTTAGACTCTTCTCGTGATATTGACCCAGCTGATCCCACCTATTGGGTTGACTTTAACGGTGATGGTCGCATAGATTTTTGCCGTATTGAGCTAACTGGGCGAGATCACATGGAGTGTATTATTTCGGGCCCCAATGGTTTCACTTTTAACTATGAATCTCCAGAGCTTACTTCACCAATCGGCAACGTATTATGGGGAGACATTGATGGTAATGGCAAGGCTGATTTTTGCAGAGTTGCACAAGGCCAGCTTAGATGCTTCAGATCTAACGGGCTCGACTTTCGCGCAGAGATAGTTAAAGAAATTCCAAAGAGCGATGCCAATGAGGCTTCTGTCGCAAGTCTTGAGGGCATGGCCCTGGTAGACTTCAATGGCGATGGTCGTTCAGACTTCTGCTGGCGGTCAGAGGGAATAGTTGACCCTAATGACACTTTTCTAACTAAGTTCTCTACTCTCTCTTGTTGGCTTTCGACTGGTGCAGACTTCACGACCGTTGTCGAATCAGATGAGGTACAATGGGGTCAACAGGGTTATGGTAGCTGGGTTGACTTTAACGGTGATGGCTTAACCGATTATTGTTCAGTGAATAGTCTTGATAGACTCTATTGCATCTTATCCGATAAAACCGTTTTTGGAGAAATTATAGAGGGCCCCGATCAAATAACAACAGGCTCGACAGATTATGCAATCTGGCTAGACTACAATGGTGATGGTAAGACAGATTATTGCCAAGACAGAATTCAAGGCAAATTGGGGTGCTTCTTATCGAATGGCTTTACTTTCGTAGCAGGTGCTATATCAGGCATTCCCTCAGTCGGCGGGGAAACGTCAACGTGGGCAGACTTTAATGGCGATAGGCGAACAGACCTGTGTATTCTAAGTGAAAATGGATCAACCGTTTCACCCGCATGCCAGATATCACAGTCAGCAGGTTGGCGGGCATCAGATTTTGTGCAAACAACTCACGTCTTAAATGAGGCATCAGACAAGCTTAGAAGATGGGTTGACATTAACAATGACGGTAAAACTGATTTTTGCTCAATGACCAATGATGGTTCTGGCAATGCAATTAGTTGCATGATAGCCACAACCAATCCTACAGAGAAGCTAATTGAGATCGACAATGGCATCACAGGCAAATTTCATATTGAATACAAAAACCCTGTTGAATTTCAAGAGGCCATTGCGTCTTTACCAGTAGAAAGCTACCCTCTGCGGCCCAACACCTCAAAAAGAAAGCTCGTATCAAGGCTCTCAAGATCTGATGGCCGAGGTGGCCTATATTCTACCTCGTATGACTATAAAGGCGGCGCCCTTGTCGCAGGGCCCAATAAAGATGACAAAAGGTTGTTGGGCTTTCAAGAGTTCATTCAGACCAATGAGCAAACGCAGCAATCATCTCAAACTATTCTTGAGACTTCTCACACACTGAACCGATATCGCAATGGTATGGTGATAAGAAAAAATATGTTTACCGGCTCGCCAAACCCCGGTGTACTTGTCAGCTCTGAAGAGTTTTTTCATGAAGATATTTCGTTATACTCTGGCCAAACCACTCTGATTCGAGGTCGAAGCCATACAAGCGGCGTGGCAAAAAAAACAAGCTTCTATAATGCAGGTACAAAGATTTCTGAGAAGTCTCAAAGATTAATCTTTGATGATAGTGAAGACTACAAAAGCGATGATGCCATTGAGATTCACGATATCGCGACTGGCACCACAACAATAGTTACCCGTTTCGCTTATTTCTATGATGAAGTGCGTTGGGTTATTGGCCGAATCACCCAGAGAAGAGAGCTCGCTAATAATCAGGTTTTACGACTAAAAAATCTAGTGTTTACCAATGACAACCTTGTTGAGAGTAGTGAATGGTTGAATGATGGTTCGTTTGCGAACAAGGTTTATGACTATGATAGTTTCGGCAATATTATTTCGAGTACAGACCCCATCGGCACTACTACCTATAACACTTATGATAGTACCTACCATACTTTCACCATAAAATCGAGCAATACTTTAGGTTTTGAAATTAACAGAATATTTGATGCAGGCATCGGTAAAATCACCGAAGAAATTGACTTCAATGGCAATGAAACAACTTACGAGTATGATGCTCTTGGGCGATTAGTTGAGGTCAAAGAACCTGGTGACCCTTTTACAAAGAGAATCATCTACAATCAGAATACTAATCAAAACCCAAATGAAAACTATACAGAAACTCGAACAAAAGATGATTCTGCCGACGGCTACGTATGGCATCGAAAATACTTTGATGGCCTAGAGCGAACTTATAGAGAAGAATCAGAAGGCTTCGCCGACCAATCAGGTAACGCATATACTATAAGAATTGATACTGAATTTGATAACGCTGGGCGAATTGGTCGCAAATCTAACGCCTACCCATCACCAGGCGGGTCACCAGAATTTACTCAATACCGCTATGACTCTATGAGTCGAGAATCAGAAATTGAGCATCCCGAAAGTTCACCAGCTTCACCAGTGATTAGCAAAATTTCTTATGGGCCAATGAAACAGATTGAAACTGACGCCGAGGGAAGCTCAAAAACCACCACATTTGATGCACGAGGTAGAGTTTTAACCATCGAAGAACCCGGCAATGTCACTATTAGCTTTGAATACGACGCTCTGGGTAGAACAATAAAGAAAACTGATGCAGATGGGTTCATAGCTGAGTATACCTATGACAGCCTCAACCGAAAAACCAGTATGATAGAGCCAAACACTGGCCTTTGGGCATATACTTACGATAAAGCAGGCAATTTGACACAAACAACAGACCCAAAAGGGCAGACAATAATCAACGAGTATGATACACTTGGCCGGCTCAAGAAAACAACGTACCCCGCACCTGAGCTACCGGTAGAATATATCTATGATGAAGCTCAGGCAAATAACGGCTTAGGGCGTCTAACCTCGATTAATGATGCCACAGGTAAAACAGAACTAAGTTACGACGAAAAAGGCAATAAATCAACCTGGATTAGAGAAACTAACGGTGTCAGATTCAGCTTTCAAGCTCAATATGATGCACAGAGCCGTTTGCAAGAACTCACATATCCAGATGGAGAAAGAGTAATTCGATATTATGCAGACAGTGGGTATTTAAGACAGGTAAGAATTCTCGGGCCTAACCAGGCCTTTGGTGTGCCCGTTGTGACTTATAAGGGGCCCGAACAAGGCATTAACAATCAATTACAACGTGTTACTGGTAACACTGTAACGAGCACAATAACCTATGACCCCAAGACGCTGAAGCCCACCAGGCTAGAGACTGTTCTGAGCGATAATACTACTAAGGTACAAGATCTAGGCTATGTATACAACAAAGTTGGCAATATTACGGCCATCGTCGATCACCAAGGTGGAGCCAAGTCGCAATCATTTACATATGACAGTTTACACAGGCTTAGCTCCGCAAGCAGTCCTCTTTATGGCTCGATCAATTACGAACATACCAAGGGCGGCAATCTTATTAGAAAAGGTTCTCGTCAATTAAAGTTTGGCGCTGACTGTTCTCTACCCGGGCCAGTGCATGCCCCTTGTGAAGACAACGAGGGCAATGCCTTTACCTATGATAACAACGGTAATATGGTTACCCGATACGGCCGAGATCTGGCTTACGACTCTCGAAATCGGCTTAAATCAGTCAGTGAAGGGGGTATCACTAAAGTTAGCTATGGCTATGATTTTCAAGGTAATCGCACTGTAAAAGAAGATCTCACCAACAACTCAAAAACCTATTCACTCTATGGTTTATACGAAGTAACCACCGGCAGCACCGAAACCCATACAAAGTACATTTATGGCATAGACAGAGATCGAGTTATGCAAATTACAAGAGATTCGTCTTCAATTACTTTGGCAATGGTTGATCAACAAGTGCCAAGAGCTTATGCCAGTTTCTTCTCTACGTCATTTCAGAATGGGGCTATCTTTTCAAAAATATACTATTCAATAATTGCGAATCGTGAATCTGTATTTATTGCGCCAGTTTTATTAATCTTTGTTCTTGGTTTCGTTTTATTTTTGCATGTAATTGTAAGAAATTGGGGCTTATACAGCTCACAACAAAAGATATTTTCGCCCACATCATCTATTCTTATTCTCATGCTTTCTTTTCTGCTCTATTCGAATTGTAGTGGCTCGGGCCCCGTTACTATTGAGGCGCCCCCCTATGGTGATGTCTTAGGCAACCCTGTTCCGGGTGGTGTAAAAGATGTAGGCGATACCCCAAATGTTTATAATGACAACTACAATAGTGGCAAGCCTGTGATTGGGGCTTATTACTTTCACCCAGACCACCTTGGTTCGGTTGCTCTAATCACCGACAATAGCGGCAACAAAGTGATAACCGAGCTGAATCATAAGCCATACGGCGAAATCATTCGAAACAAATCGAGTGGCCCTGACATATTCAGGTTTAAATACAATGGCAAAGAGTCAGATGCAGAGACTTCTCTAATGTACTATGGCGCACGATATTATGATGCCTCACTTGGAACCTTCATTACGTCAGATAACCTCATTGGTAATAACGAAGATTCCCAGTCCCAAAACCGTTACATGTATGTTCGTGGCAATCCAGTAGAGTTTAACGACCCTTCTGGGAATCTACCCATCATTGGTGTTCTAGTTGTTTTTGTGGCAGCGATTGTATCTAATCCGATCTTAGTTCTTGGGGTTGGCATCGTTGGCGGCCTATTGCAAGCTGGGCTGACTGACTTTACGGCAGACAATTTCTTTAACGGCTTTTTTGCTGCTACGGGCGTTCTACTAGGCATTGCTACCGGCACTGCGGTTGTAACTGCGCTGACCCCAGGGTTTGGTGTTTTTACCGGCTTGGTTATCGGTGGGGCCACAGGTGGCTTTGTTGCAAGTGCCAGTGCTGCAGCTATACAGGGTTCCGATTTTGGCACAACGCTGCTAGCCGGCTTTGCTGGGGCCTTTACGGGTGCAGTATCTGGTGGGTTTGCAACGGCCATGGGTTTTCACGCGGCTGGTCACTTTCTTGCAGCAACTTTTATTGGGGCTACGCATGGCCAAATCTTGTCTGACCCTATCGGTACGCTTCAAAAGATTGCAAAAGGTGATTTCGAATTCAGTGAAAAAGGCCTCTTTTTCGGGGCCTTGATGGGTCTGCTAGGCTCTTATGCATTGACTCGAGGCCGTTTCACCTCTTTTGAGTTGACCGATGCCAGTACATGGCAAAATGCAATCGTCGCGGCAGAGCTTAATTTCGCTAAGGCCATTGGCAATGGTGAAACAGGTGCGGGCCTACTAGCATTCGCTGCCATTGGGGCTTCAATGGCATATTTATCTCATGCAATCAATGAAGCGCTTCTTAATTCATATATGAATGAAAATAACAATCAACTTCCTGGCTATCATGACAAAGTAGCATTAAAGACCACAACCACGATAGCTTCAGGCACCGCCAAGAAAAACCTAAATGCTCTGTTCGCTAAACGAAGAGAAGATAAGAAATACTTCTATGGCTTTAAGAGCCTATTTCATTCCATAAATATTGTTCCCGATGGTAGCAAAAACGAAAGTAACAGTGTGAGTTTCGATCCAATGGATATATTTCTATTTGCACCATAGATTTAAATATGATTAAATACAAAGCAGCCAACACCACTTCAGTTCGCACACTAATCTCTCAGTTTATCGAGAGGTTGCAAAGAGCACCTCAAAGCAAATCGATAAATACGGGCAAAAGCTTAGCTGTTTTCTTAATTCTTTTTCTTTTTCAGTGCTCAAACGGCGGCCTCGACCTCACCAAACACCAGCTCAACTACCTACCCACCGACCGCTACTACGATGAGCCACGCACCGCCCAGCATTACTATAATAAAGATATTAATGACGACACCACCCTTGATGTGAATAGCTTTAACTATAAAACGCTTTTAAACACCCGCCTTAAGGTCAAAATGCGTTACTACGATCTGCGCGGTTTGAACTTAACTACATTGAACCCTGACCTCGTTGAAGCCCAGCACCAGAGTTTCGCGCCCGCCTCTACCATTGTCACACTTAAAGACAATACGACGGGCACAGTCTTAGCTGCGGGCAAAACCGATGCCTCGGGGCAGCTCGATGTAAATACCACCATACCTGCCCATGTTGATACTGCCACCTTGACCATTCATCAAGATAACTATGAAGAGCGCACTGTTCAGATTGAGAATCTCTCATCGATTGAAACCATAAACCGCACCATAAGCATGGCCGCCACAGATGCCTCTACTCTGAATATTTCGGCAGATACCGATGGCGATACCATTCCCGATATTTACGACGCCTTTCCCTTTGACCCTAATCGGGCATTCAAACTTGAGATGGGCATTGACCCATTCTTAACTGTTGCCTTTGAAGATAATTTTCCGAACCTTGGCGATGGCGACTATAATGACTTTGTGGGCCGCTACAACGTCACCCGTGTTTTAAATGCCCAGAATCAGATTGTGAAACTAGAGGGGGCAGTCGAAGCCATTGCCCGGGTTGCTGGTTACGATCATCGTTTTGGTATTGTAATAAATTTTCCTGGGGCGTCGGCTCTGGTTACCCAGATGAATGCGAATCACCTGGGCCAAAGCGTAGTTACTAAGAATGAGATTGTGTCTGACTCAGCCAAAC
>CAZHLC010000007.1:9168-18809 GCA_964532545.1 uncultured Leptospiraceae bacterium
TGGTTATTTTTGAGAACACCAAACAATCGTTTACCAAGGCCAATGGTTCAACCGGTGGGGTAGACAATGCCTTTGTAGGCCAATCATTTGGCCATTTTGCCTTCTTTTCAATCGAATTTCAAACGCCAGTTGACCCCGCGAATATTGACAATGCGCCTTATGACCCCTACCTTTATATTCATAATACCGGCTATGATGTACATCTGGTAGATAAGCCTGCCCTGCCCGGCTCGAATAATCCAGCGGGCACTGAAGGCTTTCGCGATTCAAACGGCTACCCACGCGGGTTGCTTGTACCCATTGACTGGGGTTACCCGAAAGAAACCAACGCTATCGAAAATGCCTACCTGAATTTTACAGATTGGCGCCAAAGCATTGGCCTTACAGATACTGATTGGTACCTGTACCCTGAAGCCAATCAGATTGTGCCTCAACCGAATATAAATTTCATATTTGATACCTATAAAACCCAGGCCGTTACGGCCAACGGCGAAGCCCTGGTTTTTGAAATCAATTTCGACCGAAGTATTCGCATGGTAATGAGTGATCGGCCCCAATATATTTTCAAGGGCACCTTTTCATATGACCTTAACACCAAGACCATCACTGCCCAGTATAACGAAGTAGATGTGGTCAATCAAGACTGTCTTGAATGCGGGGTTATTAACACTCTACCCATCTCTGGCTTTGAAGTGCCTGATGAGGCCCTCGGTATTGAGATCACCAGCTTTAATGGCACCCAGTTTGTTGCTCAGGCAGTTTCTGATGGCCAAACCCTCAACTTCAATCGCCGTCAGACTTTTGGGCCCTTTGATGAAACCATTGATACTGAGGCCCCAACCACCAGCATTGACCCACCCGCTGGTGGGTTCAGCAACCTTACGACGTTAAGAATCACCTGCCTTGATAACATGGGCTGTGATAAAATTGCCTATACCATTGATGGTACTGATCCGTCTTTTGAGCCCTTTAATGGTACAATTGCACCAGCTAACCAGGGTATCATACAACTTAATTCTACCGCTTCTACAACGGTGAAGTTCATCGCCAGAGACATTGCAGGTAACATCGAAACTACAATCAACGAAGCAACTTACGACTATACAGATACCACAGTAAATATCGTCAGTGTTCAAAACACTGAAATCTCAGCTTTAACGACAAACAATCAGTCAAATATCACTTTCACAATGTTTGGCACCGGTTCTTATGAGTTAAAGCAAGGCGGCACCTCTTGCTTAGATGCATTGCCAATTATTGCAGGTACGAACCTCGCTGGGCCCTATTTCTTATCTGACCCACTCACAGAGGTAACTGCTTCAGTACCAGCCGATCAATTGACCAATCTCGGGGCTAATGAAATCAGAGTATGTGGATCGGCAAATTTTAATAGCCTCGTCTATACCGATGAACAGCTGGTTACCCTGGTAAGAGATGAAGTCGCTCCTACAATCAGTATCAGCCCAGATATAGACGGCCAGGTAATCGGCTTTAAGCCACTTTTGACAATGACATGTGTCGATAACAACACATGTGACAAGATCGCATACACGCTAGATGGCTCAACCCCCGATTTCGCGGGCAACGGCACCATACTTAACAGCCCTGCAAACATCTCTTTCAATTCAGCAGGGTCGCACAATCTGACGGTCGTTGCCCGAGACAAGGCCGGTAATTTGAGTTCACCAGAGACAACTGTTTTTACTATTGATACCATTGCACCAACAGTCACCATAATCAGTAATACCCACGATTTTATCAGCTCAACTGGCTTTGATACAACATTGAGCTGGCAATCAGACAAAGCCGGTTTGTATCAGGTATGGTCAGGGCCTGGGTGTAACAATGGCAATTTGTTGGCTTCTGGGTCAACAATTGGCAGTGAGACAATACCAGTTACAATCAATGCCATCGATTTGCAGAACGGCGGCAATGATGTTTCTGTCTGTGTCACAGCATTAAACCAATTAATTAACAGTGCATCTAGAGAAATTTTTCGCGAAGAAGGTGCCCCTGTTTCAGCAATCTTGCCGCCCGGTGGTGATTTCGATGCTCCTGTCTTTGTCTCTGCGACATGTGCATCGAATTGCCTGATTACGGCTGTTACTATTGATGGCACCGACCCCGTATTTGATGCTGCAGGCAATATAACAAATGGTTTTGCCTTTGTTACAGGCGGTGAAATACCCAGCCCCGGCATTGCAGAAATACGAGTTCTCTCGATTGATCGAGCCGGCAATAAAGAAGACACGGTTAAATCGGCTCTCTTCAGAGTCGATGCCCGGCAGCCTGAACCTCAGATTATTAACGTGAGCCATACTGATATAAGTGTCAGCAATGCTATTCTCATATCAAGCATTGAATGGGTGTCAGAGTATGACGGGCTTTATTTCACCGTTTTAAAAGGGGGCACAGATTGTAGTGATGGCACTCAACTAGCCGGCGCTAATACAATAGGTTACACCACGGCAGGTAGCAGTATTATTTCTCAGATTGATGCTAATGAACTCAATGTTGGCACCAATATTATCAGAATATGCCTGCAGAACCTTGTCGACAAAACGGGGTTTGCTGAGACAATAATCCGCCGATTTGAAACCCAGCCCCAGGTATCACTCATTAATATAAGCCGGCCCGTGTTGAGCGATCAGCCTTCATATAACACGACCGATATCACCTGGTTATCTACACAGGGCGGCACCTACAGCCTTAGAATAAACGATGTTTGCACCAGCTCAAATGGCTCTACATTGTCGTCTGGTAACAACGCTACAGGCACGCTGGCCACAGGCGGGCAAATAACTTCTGAAATATCGGCCTTACAATTGAACTCTGGCCCAAACCTGGTGATCATCTGCTTTACTAATGCCAATGGTGATCAGATTGGCAAGGCTCTTACCATTAACAAAGACACTGATTCTGCAAATCTTACAACAACACCACTCGCTGGCAACTATGGTGGCTCTACCCTGAATGTTGAAATTCAATGCTCTGACAACGCGGGTTGCAAAGAAATCATATTCACAACAGATGGCAGTGACCCGATTTTTGGCTCTAATGGCAATTTGCGCACAGGTGAAGTAGCCTCAACCCAACTGTTCGGTGACCAGACACATCAGGTTAAATTCAGGGGGCGTGATAATGCAGGCAACATTTCACCAATCTCCCTTGCGACATTTACACTAAACAGCTCGGCACCCCAAATAACCCTGAATTCTATAGAACATGGTTACTTGAGTGCCTTTGGCAATCAATCATCATTAATTGAATGGCAAAGCAATGAAGATATAGACTATGCGATGAAGTTAAATGTCGAATGTACTGACTCAGGGGGCACAGTTCTCGCAGGCAGTGCCTCAGCAAATCAACCAATTCAGTCAACCATTAATGCAACAAATCTAATTCAGGGCACTAACACCCTTAGAATCTGTGCCCAAGACGGCACCCTTGATACATCAGAATATGCATTCATATTGACACGTGATGAAACACCACCAGTGACAACGAACTTTCAAGGCTCTGGTGCGTACGGGCAACCACTCAACATAAAGCTCAATTGTGAAGATAATTGCAGCAAAATTGCCCTTTCTGAAGATAGCACTGACCCCTCATTCAATTCTTTTGGCGATGTTGATAATGCCTTCGAATATAGCGGTAACTGGGTGCCAGATGACCCAGGCAACACCCTTCTGAAATTTCGAGCTATTGATAAAGCGGGTAACATTGAACTGGTGACCAATGCCACTTACATTGTTGACTCAATATTACCTACTTTGCAGATATTGAAGGTGCAGCGACCGGTTCTTACCACCCTTGGGCCCCAAAATACCTCATACTTCATACTTACTACAGACCGACCAGATCTCGATTACGTCGTGCGCATCGGGGGTTCAGATTGTTCTTCTGGCAGCATCTCGACCGCAGCTGATGCCAATGGCAGTATGGCCGCTGGCTTTGTTGCAGCTACAATCAAGGCTACTGATCTCGCAATCGGCAACAATTTAATACGAGTATGTTCTGATAATCTCATTGGCAACTTTGGTTTCACCACGTTTAACATAACTCTCGATGACTCTGCACCATCATTAGCTATAGTTCAAAATACACATGATACTTTGAGCCTGAATAACTCAAACCTTAAAGAGACCATAATTAAATGGCGCAGTGACAAATTTGCGACTTATGAATTGCGTTTGAATGCAAGCTCATGCAACGACGGCACTCTTTTGCCCGATTCAAGAGGTGAAGGCACAATTGGGGCCGGGCTAACGACCAGCAATGTCGTCAAGGTAACTGACCTGGTAGACCAACAGGCAAATAATATCTACATTTGCGCAACTGGTCGCAATGGTCTGACTTCAAGCATAGTTCAAATTTTAAACCGTGATGATACGATCACTGACTTTCCCGATGTGCCGACATTATATGCTAATTTGACAGAATGGAATACCTACATAAAAAACGATGGTACAAATAAATTTGATGCGTCAGGCACACTGTGTGAAGGTACAGAAACCGGTAACTATTTTGATGCCTGTATTCATACAGGCCAAATTCGAATGTTCGAAGTCTCAGGTCTGGCCGATTGTGCAAATGTTACAGCCACCGATCTACTCAATGCATTCGTATGGATATGTGACGATTCACAAACAAATGTTCGCATTATTTCTACCGAATTACAACCTACAGCCAGACTTGCCGATCTCATTGATTTCACCAATTTAACCTGGCGGTTTAACCGCGTTTTCGTTGCTCAAAATTCAACTCAGGTCTTTGCCAGCGATTCATCTCAATGGTTTACAAATCCAATTGTAGAAATAACAAACCAGACCGGTGAGCTTGATCAGCAGGGTTATGTGTATGCTTTACGTCAGAATCTTGAGGCGAGCTATACAATAAAAGCACCCAATGTAACAGTGGTGGTGCAACCGGGTTATCAATGGCTGGGCATGACGACTAACAGCTTGAGCTTGATAAGAAAATTTGGCAGCCAATCAATCAACCAAGACTTTTTCTGGCTAGAGGGTGAATTTGACAGCCTGGGTGCAGCAAGCTCGTTTCGCCACGTTATTGAAAGAGACGACAGCGACAATTTCACAGTGCTTAAGAATTTCAATGCAACCAATGGGGCTCTACATCTTGGTGCAAAATCATACCTAAATGATGCAAACCTTTCTAATATCAATGTCTTCAGCCAGGCCTCGGGCAATAGCTTCATCGATATCAATGTTCTGGGCAAAGAAGACTTTAAAGAGTTTAACATTGATGGTGATGATTATATCGTTAAAAACCTCGTATTTCAAGAGAGAGGAAGAATTAATTTCGTAATAAACAATTCAATTTTCGACAATCTTATAGTCAATACATCGTCGTCTGAGGGCAGCCTTGTAACACTGGCTGGCAATGGCACGACATTTTCCAATATTGACATTCGCCGACCAACAAACGAGATTTATGACAATTTCGGCAACTTACTAGATGCTTTCACATTTCCACCAACCAGCTTGACTCTGGCCGGCACAAATAATGCCTACTCAAACATAAAATACAATGGCCTGGCATCTGTTTCATGGAGCGGTAACTCAAACAGATACTCTAATATTATCGCAGCCAACTCGCTCGTCGATGTCACCGGCTCAAATCACCGACTCTGGAACATTCAATCAAGAAACGGTTCAATCTCTCTGAGAGGTGATAACATAGCCGCACATAATCTGATTAAAAACCACCGAAGTAGCTTTACCATTGGCCAAAACAGCAGTGGAAATCTCATCAGGAACATTTCTATTATTCAAAGCCCTCAAAATGGCAAAACTGAAATAGGTAACATCTCGGGCACACTTACCAATCTACTTGCTATAAACTTGCCGACGACATCAAGTATTCCGAGAACAAATGGGCTGCTGATTAACCCAAGAGAAAACACCGTTAATTCTATCATCTCACATCATACGTTAATGAACCTTGTTATTGGTGGCTACGAAGATGCAAACGGGCTAGTTATGCTTAACAGCGACCTTAACTATTTCACAGGCAATATCAAAATCGGGCCACAGGGTAATGCAGGTTCAAAAGCGTGCAGCATTTCCCAGGTAATAGATTCTCTGCCAGTTACTGCACCGGGTATTCAAGATACGAATTGTCAGCTAAATGGTATATCAGATTTTAATCTGACCTTTGGTGGGTTTGATACGAGCAATATTATTGTTGGGCCTGTAAGCACAAATGATGCAGTCAACCCTGACGATGGTACAAATGGTCAACTCGCTGGCGAAGTGCTTTTCTCTGACATTACAGATTGGTTCAATTTTGAAAATGGTTATCGAGCATTTGTGAAGCGAGATGAGACCATAGGTCTGGGTGGCGGCCATTGCAACCCTGGTGACGTATGCAAGATCTGGGATTTAAGCCTATCTGTCACCGATACTATCGCATTGAATTCTAACGCAACACCATCAGGGAATGATATTATTCGACATGTTTGGCAAGCAGATCAGCTTCAATGTCAAACTATTGTTGGTGCAAACTGGCAGCTGGCTTGTGATTTACCCGGAAGAGACACACAAACAATCTGCGAAAATGTGGGCGGCTCATGGCAAAACCGATGTGTTTCGACCATGCTGAGAAATGCCATTGAAATCATCGGTGATGGCAAAGGCAATGATAACCACTTATGTGAAAGCTCTGAAGACTGTATCTTTTCACCGAATGTCGGTGCTTATCAGGGGCATGGTCAGCTTCAATTAATTGGGCCGATTACAGGTGGGCTACTTGGTAGCATTAATCTATATCAACACGAATTCAATGGTCGCTAAACAAGTCTTTACCTTCCTAATTTTGGTGATTCTGAGCCTATCGTGTCAGAAGTCGACTGACTTCACTACAGTAGCATTGATTGGCAATAAAAAGATTACACAAGAAGAAATAAGCTCGAAGATATCTAGCGAGCTCTACGATCTGAAATTACGAGAATACAATCTCTATCTAAAGGTAGTCAGAGAACTGTTATTTGAAGAATTATTGAGGCTTGAATCGGCTCAAACAGGCAAAGAGATCGTTGCCCTAAAAAACGAAAACATCGATTCAAAAACACTGAATATTCCAGAAGAAGTGCTGAGAGAATACTATGAGAAAAACAAGGCGAAAATAACCCAGCCTTACTCAAGTGCAAATGAGCATATAAGAAAAATGTTCTCATCGCAGCTGCGCTCAAACCTAAAAAAGGCCTACTTTGAAAAACTGAAAAGCAAGCATAGTGCTAAGATCACCCTAAAAAAACCCATTAAACCCCTCTTGCACCGCACAACTCGCTGACATAAAACCCTATTTTTTGGCCCATCAAACCCAGTTCCTTCATTAAATAATAGTGGGTTTTCTACTCACCGGTGGTGTGTGTTGAACTTGAAAATAGCGGGGCTTAGTGCATGAAAATTAAAATAGCCATATTTATTATTATTGTAGCAGTGGTGGCCGTTGTGGTGGGCACCTCTTTGACTTCGAAAGAAGGTAATGCCAAAATGGTTATGCTGCAGAAGGCCCGCACCCAGATGAAACAGGTTAAGGCCTTCAAGTTCATGGCCAAGGCCAACACCACTCTACCCGATGTTCTTTATGATTTCAAAAGTGCCTATCGTCGGCGCGATGCAAAGTTCTTTGGCAATCTAAACAAGTTCTCGGCAAAAGAGCGCAAGCACCTGCGTGAAGTCTTTGGCAAAAACTCAAACAGCGCAACCTCTAGCTGTATCGAAAGACTCTATGCCATTCGCTGGAAAGAAGGCGCCGAACAAAATATGGATTTCTTAGCTATCGAATGGCGCAAAGACAAGCAGGGTAACCGCTATTTGTATCTTTTACCCAATGCCTCAGACAACTATATTAAGCAGTGTAAAAACCTGCCCGGCTCAGCTTCTGAACGTTATACAAAAATCGATAGCGGTATTTGTGTTCGTAACAGCGCAGTTGGTGTTAAGGTCATTGAAGAAAATGGTAAGATGGTCATAGACGGTGGCATAAGCTATGATGCTACCAAAGAGTATCACTTTATCAGGGCCAAATCAGATCGAAAAAGAAAATCATTACGCAGGCTATGTCAATGAGAAACAGAGTTAAAGTAGTTTTATTCGCAACCATCGTCAGCTTTTCACTGGCACTGCTTCTTTTGGCCGAGCAGCAACAGATTTCAGCAACGCCCAACAACGACGTCATCTTACAGATTCGTGGTATTCGCAGTGTGGCCAATGACGCCGACTTAAACGGCTCACCAGACTTCAGCTGTGGTTCACCTACGGGTCTAAACGTTAGAATCAGTGGCTCGGGCCAAACCCTGTATCAGATTCGTAACCAGAGCATCGATGACGATGTATGGTACTTTTACAACTGGGGTGCTTCGGGTGAAAACAGTGATGTGGTTGTGAACCAGCTCAACACCAGCAATAATGCCACCCTGCAGTTTTTAGCCTGTGAAGATGACAGCTGGCCCTTTACCCCCGATGATTTCTGCGGCCCCGTTAATAACAACAACGTCTTCGAAAACTTCGCCCAGATGTACACTGGCACCTTTGCTTTTCGCAATTCAACCGGTGAAACCGGCGGCTGTACCGGCGGCGATGAAGATGGTCGTTTTGATGCCACCTGGCAGGTGAGACCTAGAAACGAATCGTGGACGTGCCCGACATGCACCACAGGCTTTGTCTGCGCACAAGGCACTGCGTGTGATAATGTTGCCCACAATACTATTGATGTACCCCTTGATGTCGATTTTTCGCAGCCCACTAACAATATTAGCTGGTATCAAATAAGAGTTAATGATGATACAAATAGCACTACTCAAAACTATAGCTTCACCTGTGATGCGAATGATACGGTCTGCACCGACACGAGCGGTGGCGGTCTGGGTACGGGCACAGCCGACCCGGTTATACCCAACCTGCCTTCAGGCACTTGGTATGTGCATATCAGAGCCCGAGATGCGGCCGGCAATTTTACGCGGCATAGACGCGTCACCGATGCAATTTCGGTAGAAGCACCTTCAATGAGCACAGGTACTTCAACCGAGCCCACCTCAGAATGGTTCAATGGCGTAACATGGGAATCGCCAGCCAACAATGGTATAGGTGGCACAGATTTTCGATTTCAAATTTACTATAAATCTGCTGATGAAGCAGCAAGGTCTGCACGAACGGGTGGCGGTGCCGTTGATCCGATCATCTCAAGAGTAGAAATTGATACCGATGGTGATGGCCTTGCAAACACCCTCGATCGTAGCGCAAATTGTGACAACACAACCACGGCTGGCCACCTTGATTTAGTTAGAGCAGGCGGTGCAGGCAACAATGGCACTGAATCAGCTTATGTAGAATCAGACGGTGTAAAATTTACAACCAATACAGTAAAGCTTTGCTATCAATCGACGAATATGCAAGGCACATGGCGATACAGGTTTCGCTTTAGGTCAGGGGTTATACCGAACCATAACAATTCAGGCACCCATTACGGCAACAATGAGGTATGCTATCCTGTTTCAAATTGTGCAGACACAAGTGCTGCGGCCTGGATCACAGGGCTAAATGTCAGCCCAATTACCCTGAAATACGAGGGCACCGGCAATTATACCACCAGCATCTTAAGTAAAAACGAAGTCT